>JACCXG010000539.1 GCA_013697225.1 Acidobacteriota bacterium | reverse complement strand
AGTTCGCGGAAGCCGCCAGGCCTTTGCAGGGTGCTCGACTATGATCGGGTGCCTTGACCCGATTGCCACAAGCCGCCTCCTCACGTCCTCCGCTCGTTCGAAGCGTGTCGCGGTGGCAGCTCGTCGGGCTGTCCATCAACGACGTGGTTGGCAGCGGCGTATACCTGCTGCCGGCAGCGGCCGCCGCGTTGCTCGGGGCAACGAGCGTATGGGCGGTCATCCTTGCCGGCTTTGCCGTCGGGCTGCTCGTCCTGTGCTTTGCCGAAGCATCGAGCTATTTCGACGAGCCAGGCGCCGGCTATCTCTACACCCGGGAGGCGTTCGGTCCGTTCATCGGATTCGAGGTCGGCTGGATGACCTGGCTGGCGCGAATCGCCTCGGTGGCATCGCTGTCGAACGGACTTGCGCTGGCCACCGCCTACCTCTGGCCCGGCGCCGCCGCAGGGT
The DNA here is from genome assembly GCA_013697225.1 of Acidobacteriota bacterium. Classification (GTDB taxonomy): domain Bacteria; phylum Acidobacteriota; class Vicinamibacteria; order Vicinamibacterales; family 2-12-FULL-66-21; genus JACCXG01. The sequence goes on along the minus strand of JACCXG010000539.1, from coordinate 4,525 downwards.
GGCCGCGCGCGGCGATCATCACCGGGACCCTCGTGCTGCTCACCTGGGTGAACGTGCTTGGGGTGAAAGAGGGTGCACGGACCGCTGTCGTCCTCGTCGTGGCGAAGATGCTGCCACTCCTGTTCTTTGCGGGCGTCGGCCTGTTCTTCGTCGACTGGACACGTGTCGCTGCGTTCGCCGCCCCCCCGCCGGGCGTGCTCGGCGAGGCGGCGCTGCTGCTGCTCTTTGCCTACGCCGGGTTCGAGAATACGCCGGCGGCGGCAGGCGAGTACAAGAATCCGAGGCGGGACGTGCCGTTCGCAATGCTGGCCATGATCCTGATCGTGACGTCGGTCTACACCGTCGTGCAGGTCGTGGCGCTCGGGACGTTGCCCGGGCTGGCCGAATCCCGGTCGCCGCTCGCCGAAGCCGCGGGAGGGTTCGCCGGCGGATGGGCGGCCCTCCTGCTGACCGTCGGAGCCATCGTCTCGATCGTCGGCAATGTCAGCAACACGACGCTGATGGGGCCGCGGTATCTCTTCGCGCTCGCAAGAGACGGGTTTGGCCCGACCGTGTTCTCACGCGTGCACCCGGTGTACCGCACTCCGGCCATCGCCATCGTGACCCAGTCGGCTGTCGCGCTTGCGCTTGCCCTTTCGGGGTCGTTCGTGGGCCTGGCAATGCTTTCGATCGTCGCGCGGCTGACCACGTATATCGGGACGGCGGCTGCCGTTCCGGTCCTCCGCCGCCGGTTCGGGCATCAGGAGAACGCGGTGCGCCTTCCCGGCGGTCCGCTCATCCCCATAGCCGCGGTCCTCGTGTCGCTCGCCTTTCTGATGAGCGCAACGCCGCAGAACCTGCTGGCAGGCGCCGTCGCGCTCGCGGCCGGCGCACTGATCTACACCTTCCGTCGTTCACCCGGGGGAAGGGGCTGATCAGTTTCAACTTCCAACTTCCAACGCCCGAACGCCCCAACGCCCCAACGCCCCAACGCATATGATTGACAATCGCCAGCCGCTTCATAGAAGGAAACATTAGCAGGGTCGGCGCGAGCTGAGGGATCTGGTGGAGTACATGCCGACTCTCCGTTGAGCAGGGCTCTCGACTCCAGCTCCGGGGCAGCACGCGTCGGCTGCGGACCGCCCGACTCCCGACATCGGGGTCGCGCGGTCCGAGCATCCGCCAATCGAGCAGAGTTCCGGCTGAAGCTCATCCGGACACAGGGCGCCGGTCGCGGTACGGGTATACGCGGGTGTGGCAGTCCTAGTTCAGTGACCGCGGCGAAAGCGCCGCGCGGCGACGGACCGCCGGATGCTGTCAACCGAAAGGAAGAACCGAGGATGGGACGCTACCGGTCGCTGTTCATGATGGGCATTCTGCTGCTTGCGCTGCCGCGCCCCGGCGAGCTGCGAGCGCAGGCGGGGGGCGGCGGCCTCCCGTTCGATTCCATAGCGCTCGCCGATCTGCGCGACTTCCGCACTCCCGGGGCGAACTGGCGCACCGCCGGGAGTGTGACGGCGGATCGGAACCGCGACCGCCACCTCCTGGCCGCCCCCGGGAGTGGGATCCTAGTCAACCTCCCCGCGCGGGGCAGGGAAGAGAACCTCTTCACCGCGTGGGAGCACGGGGACATCGAGCTGGAGCTGGAGGTGCTGATGCCGCGAGGCTCCAACTCCGGTATCTACCTGCAGGGTCGCTACGAGGTACAGCTCCTCGACAGCTGGGGCGTCCGCAACCCCACATCTTCCGACATCGGCGGGATCTATCAGCGGTGGGACCCCAGCCGGCCCCAGGGCCTCCGCGGCTTCGAGGGACACCCGCCAGCGGTGAACGCCAGCCGGGCGCCCGGCCTCTGGCAGACCTTCCACATCCGGTTCCGTGCGCCCCGCTTCGATGCGGCGGGGCGGAAGGTGGCGAACGCGCGCTTCGTGCACGTGGTCCACAACGGAGTGGTGATCCACGAGAACGTCGAGCTCGGCGGCCCTACCCAATCGGCTGCCTTCGCGGACGAACGGCCGCAGGGCCCGCTGATGCTCCAGGGCGACCACGGCCCGGTGGCGTTCCGCAACATCCGCTACAAACGCTACACCGGCGAGCAGCTTGGCCTCTCCAACCTCCAGTACCGGGCGTATAAGGGAGCGTTCCAGAACCTCGCCGCGGCGACGAGCGGTCCGCCGGTCCATGAAGGTGCCGCGGAAGGAATCTCCTCCCTCCCCGCCGGGGCCACGGACCGGTTCGCTCTCGAGTTCGACGGCGTCGTCTCCGTCCCCGCCACCGGCCGCTACCTCTTCGACATGGGGCTGGACTGGATCGACAACGACCCGCACTTCACCGGCCGCGCGGTAGGCGGCGGCCGGCTGACGATCGGCGGCCGCGAGGTGCTCGTCCACGGCGGCATGGACGCAAGTGCCGTAGGGGAGATCCAGCTCGAAGCCGGCGATCACCCGGTCACGCTGGTCTACTACAAGAACCGTTCGAGCAACCGTTCCGGGGTGAGCCTCATCGCGGAGGGCCCCGGCGTGGAGCGGCATCCGTTACACGCGGCCGGTGTGACTCCCGTGGCCGTGAAGGAGCTGATCGCGGTGGATCCCGCCCGGGAACCCGTCGTGCTCAGGAGCTTCGTAGAGCACAACGGCTCCAGCCACGTGCAAGCCGCCTCCATCGGCGACCCTGCCGGCGTCCACTACGCCTACGATCTCGGCCAGGGCGCGCTGCTCTACGGCTGGCGCGGCCCTTTCGTGGAAACCACGGACATGTGGCACAGCCGCGGCGACAGACAGCTCGCCCTTCCGCGTGGCAGCCTCGTCCCCCTCTCCGCATCGCCGGACCTGGCGGTACTCGCCGAGGCGAACCTCCCCTGGCCCGACTATGCGGCCGTGGGTCGGCCCTACCGCTTCCGCGGCTACCGCCTCGATGACGTCGGGCGACCCACCTTCGCCTACCAGCTGGGCGGGGTGGAGATCGAGGACCGCATCCGTCCGGCGGAGAACGGCACCTCGCTGCACCGGGAGATCCGGGCCCGGGGCACGCCGAACGGCGGCACCCTCTACGCCCGTGTCGCTGCCGGCTCCGACATCGTCCGCGAACGGGACGGCTCCTATACCGTCGGCGACCGCAGCTTCTACGTGGCGTTCGACCGCGGCAGCCCCAGGCCGGTGGTCCGCCCGACCGCAGGGGGCCAGGAGCTGCTCGTGCCGCTGCGCCTCGGCGGCGACGAGGCGGTGCTCGGCTTCACCATCGTCTGGTAAGGACGACCATGAACAACAGGCCGATCTCCCTCAACCACGGTATGCACGTGCGCGAGTCTCATTTGATAGCCCGGATCCTGGCCTGCTCTCTCCTCGTGGTGGCTGCGCTGAGCGTCCCCGCGACAGTGGCGGGCCAGGACGCCGCGGGAGGCACGGCCTCTCCCGCCGCGGAGAGCGACTACTACCGGCTGGTCACGATACCGATCCCCGAAGGGGTCGTCCTGGAAGTGGGCGGGATCGCCCCGATGCCGGGGGGCAAGCTCGCGGTCTCCACGCGTCGCGGCGAGGTGTGGGTGATCCACAACGCCTACGCGGAGGGCGGTGCCCGCCCGCACTTCACGCGCTTCGCGCACGGGCTGCACGAGCCGCTCGGCCTGGCCTTCCGCGACGGCGCGCTTTACGTGGCCCAGCGAGGTGAGGTGACCCGGCTGCGCGACACCAACGGGAACGGCCGGGCGGACCGCTACGAGACGCTCTACGGCTGGCCGCTCTCCGGCAACTACCACGAGTACTCGTTCGGGCCGGTCTTCGCCCCCGATGGCGAGATGATCGTCACGCTGAACCTCGCGTGGGTGGGGCGCGGTGCCAGCCTCGTCCCCTGGCGCGGGTGGACCGTCGGGCTGAGGGAGGACGGCGCCATGCGCCCGATCGCCACCGGGATGCGCTCGCCCGCCGGCTTCGGCTTCAACGCGGATGGCGACCTCTTCTACTCCGAGAACCAGGGCGACTGGGTCGGCTCGGGCTCCATCACCCACGTGGAGCAGGGCGATTTCGTCGGCCACCCGGAGGGGCTCCGCTGGTCGAGCGACCCGCTCTCCCCGGTGAGCCTGCGCCTCGAGGATGTGCCCGATACCGGTGAGCCGAAGGACGCCGTGGCGCGCCGCGTCCCCGGTCTCAAGACGCCCGCGGTCTGGCTGCCGCACGGCATCATGGGGATCTCCACCGCCGACATCCTCGCGGACACCACGGGCGGCGCCTTCGGCCCGTTCACCGGCCAGCTCTTCGTCGGCGACCAGGGGCACAGCAAGATCTTCCGCGTCTTCCTCGAGAAGGTGAACGGCGTATACCAGGGCGCGGCGTTCCCCTTCCGGGAGGGCTTCATCTCCGGGGTGCTCCGCCAGGTATGGGGCACCGACGGCTCGATGGTCGTGGGGATGACCAACCGCGGGTGGGGCTCCACCGGGACGGCGAGCTTCGGCCTGCAGCGCCTCGTCTGGACCGGCCGCGTCCCCTTCGAGGCGGAGAGGATCGAGGCGCGGCCGGACGGCTTCGAGATCACCTTCACCCAACCCGTGGAC
>JACCXG010000533.1 GCA_013697225.1 Acidobacteriota bacterium | reverse complement strand
TGCGGGTGAATCGACATCTTCAGGTCGGTCGCGTTCGCTCCCATCTCCACGGCCAGCACACCTTCGGCAATCAACTCTCCGGCGCCCGGCCCCACGATGCCAACGCCGAGGATCCGTTCCGTCTCGGGATCCAGGATCAGCTTCGTCAGGCCGTCGGACCGGTCCAGTGTGAGCGCGCGACCTGACGCACCCCAGGGGAAGCGGCTGACGGTGATCGTCCGCCCCTGCTTCTGCGCATCCGCTTCGGTGAGCCCGCACCAGGCAAGCTCGGGATCCGTGAAGACCACCGCCGGAATCGCCAGCGGCTCGAACGCAACCCGCTCCCCGGCGATGCTCTCGACGGCCACTCGCCCCTCGTGCGATGCCTTGTGGGCCAGCATCGGCTCGCCGACAACGTCGCCGATGGCGTAAATCGACGGCTCTGCCGTCCGGAGGTGCTCGTTCACCTCTACGAAGCCCCGGGCATTGACTTCCACTTTCGTGCGGTCCAGGCCCGGCACGGCGCCGTTCGGCCGGCGGCCAATCGAGATCAGCACCCGGTCGAAGGTCCGCGTCCTGCCGTTCCCCTCGGCGCCTGCGCCTTCGAACGTTACTGACACGCCGGCGTCCGTCTCTTCCATGCCCACGACTTTGGTGCTGAGCAGCACGGACTCGAAGATCCCTTCGACGCGCTTTGCCAGAATGTTCACCAGGTCGCGGTCGGCGCCCGGGAGCAGGCCGTCGGTCATCTCGACGACGGTGACCCTGGTCCCCAGAGCGGCATAGACGCTCCCCAGCTCCAGGCCGATGTAGCCACCACCGACGACGAGGAGCGACTCCGGGATATCGGGCAACTCCAGCGCGCCGGTCGAATCCATCACCCGCGGGCTGTCGATCGACAGGCCGGGCACCGTTGTCGGACGGGACCCCGTCGCGATGACGGCGTAATCGAACTCCAGCGGTTCCGGTTTCTGATCTCCTCCGCCGGCGTCGGTCCGGGTCACCTCCAGCGTATGGGCGTCACGGAAGGCAGCCGTCCCGCGCAGGTACGAGATCTTGCGCTGCTTCGACAGCTGCCCCAGCCCGCCGGTGAGCTGACCGACGACCCTCTCCTTGAAGCCGCGGAGCCGATCCAGGTCGATTTCCGGCCTGCCGAACGTGATCCCCCAGGCCTCCGCATGCCTGGCTTCCTGCAGCAGCTTGGCGACGTGCAGGAGGGCCTTGGACGGGATGCACCCGCGATAGAGACAGACCCCTCCGGGATTGGCCTCCGGGTCGACGAGGGTCACCCGCATGCCGAGGTCCGCCGCGTAGAAGGCGGCCGCATACCCGCCCGGGCCTGCGCCGATGATCACGACGTGAGTATTGGATGATTGGGTCACAGCGACAGCACAAACGGTTGTTCGAACGCGTCACAGATCCACCGCAGGAACCGTGCGGCGTCGGCGCCGTCGATCACCCGATGATCGTACGAGAGCGACAGCGGAAGCATCAGCCGCGGCTCGAAGCTGCCCTCGTCCTCCACGCTTGCGGGCCGCCACACCGGCTCCCAGGACGACCGCGACACCCCGAGGATGGCCACCTCCGGCCAGTTCACGATGGGCGTAAACGAGGTGCCGCCGATCCCCCCCAGGTTGGTGATCGTGAAGCCCCCCCCCTGCATGTCGTCGAGCGCGAGCTTGTTGTTCCTGGCCTTCTCGGACGCCTGCGCAAGTTCCTTCGACAGCTCGAAGATGCCCTTGCGGTCGACGTCGCGGATCACCGGGACGAGCAGGCCACGCGGGGTGTCCGCCGCCACGCCGATGTGGATGGCCTTCTTGTAGACAATCTCGTTCTGCGCCTGATCGATCGAGCTGTTGAACTGCGGGAACCGCTTGATCGCGCCCGAGACGATCTTCAGCGCGATGGCGGTCATCGTGAGCTTTCCGCCAGCACGCTCCGCCTCCGGGGCGTAGCGCTTGCGCAGCCCTTCGAGCGCGGTGATGTCGGCGCGTTCGTGCTGGGTGACGTGCGGAATGACACTCCACGCATGCCCGAGGTGCTCGGCGGTCTTCCGGCGGATGTTGCCCATCGGCTTCCGCTCGACGTCACCCCACCGGGTGAAGTCGGGCAGTGGCTGTGCGGCAGGGGCAGCCGGCGACCCGGCCGCGCCTCCCCCCGACATCGCGCCCCGCACGAACGCCTGCACGTCGTCGGCGCTGATGCGCCCCTGGATCCCCGTGCCGGAGACGCGTCGGATATCGACCCCCAGCTCGCGCGCAAGCCTTCGAACGGATGGGGCGGCCGGCGCCTGCGGCGCTGACGCGCCCTCGGGCTCGGCCGGCTGTGGGGCGGCCGCGCTGGTGCGGGGGCCCCGGTTGATATCTACGACTTCCCCTCGTGGCTTCTGGCGCGGCTCGGCTTCCGGCTCGGTCTCTGCATC
>JACCXG010000517.1 GCA_013697225.1 Acidobacteriota bacterium | reverse complement strand
ACATCTGACTGTGAGAACAAGGTCAGTGATGAAGGATATGGCGGCCGTGTGTCGGCGGCCGGCTGGGGCTCGGGGGGTGGCGGATACTTCGGCGCTGGTGAGGATGACTTCCCCCTGGGGAACGGTGGTCAATCCTGGGCGAACGGAATGCTCGGAGGAATCACAGGAGTGGGCTGTGGAAGGTGGCCTGTGGCTCAGGGCGGCTTCGGCGGAGGCGGCACCGGTGACGGGTGTGCTGGCGGTGGTGGAGGCGGCGGGTACTCGGGAGGCGATGGCGGGTTCATTGCCGGAGGCGGTGGCTCGTTCAACAGCGGCGGCAACAAGGAGGAGGCTGCCGGCATTGGCGTGGGCGACGGGAGCGTTTCGATTGAGCTCGCCGACAACACTCCCCCGGTCATCGTCTTCACGACTGTCCCATCCTCTCTGACCAACAGCCCGAACTCCGCGTTTGCGTTCAGCGCCAACGAGCCGGCGATGCTCACGTGCGCGCTCGACGGCGGAGTTGCCGCGCCGTGCAATACGACCGCGGTTGACGGCTGGGCCGCATTCTCGCGTCTTGCCGACGGAGTGCACTCGCTGACCGTCTTCGGTGTGGATGCAGCCTCAAACCAGAGCAGTGTTCAGTACTCGTGGACGATCGACACCGTCGCGCCGAGCCTCTCTACGCTGGATACCCTGCCGAATCCCAGCCCGATCAACACCGCCGTCTCGCTGTCGGCGAAGTGGGCCGGAGCGACCGGCGCCTCGTACAGCGTAGACGGGGGTGGGTTCACCGCCATGACCCTGAGCAACGGCACATTTGCCGCTTCGCTCGGCGCCTTCACTCAGGCCGGAGTGCACGACGTCTGCGTTCGGGGGACCGACGGGGCGGGCAACGTCTCAGGTTCGGCGTGTGTCCTGCTGGCGGTCTTCGATCCCGCTGCCGGCTTTGCGACCGGGGGCGGATGGATTGACTCTCCGGCAGGGGCCGTCACCGCTGACGCCAGCCTGACCGGAAAGGCGACCTTCGGCTTTGTGTCGCGGTACCAGAAGGGGGCCACCGTGCCGACCGGGAGAACGGACTTTCAGTTTCAGACGGCGAACCTTGCGTTTCATAGCACAGCGTATGAGTGGCTCGTCATCTCCGGCGCACGAGCGCAGTACAAGGGCTCGGGCACGATCAATGGCGGGGGTGACTACGGATTCCTCCTGACAGCCATCGACGGTGCGGTGCTCGGGGGAGGCGCAAGGGACAGGCTGCGGGTAAAGATCTGGGAGCGCGCCACCGGCGCGATCGTCTACGACAATCAGCAGAGCGGTGACGTCAGCGACACGGCGGAGCCTGCAACCGTGGTGGGCGGCGGGAACATCGTGATTCATTCAGGTAAGAAATAGACCGCCGGTCCCACATCCGCTGGTGAGCTCTCAGCCTGCGCCACCGACGACGAGTAGGGCACCGGGCTCCTATTGAGGTAACGTAGGCTGCCGTGAGCAGGGGTCTGCAGGTTGTCCTCGGATTGGGCTCGATTGCCGGCCTGCTGGCGCTTCAGGCGCTCGTGCTCTATCTCATTTGGTGGGTCGTGATGATCGTCGTCGGGCTTCGTGCCGGCGATTGGACGGAAACACCGTCACCGCGATTGGGATCGTCTGAACCGTCGGTGAGAGGATGCGGGTCGGGCGTGGGTATGCACGCCCTGACGACGATCCGCGAGGCCGGGGAGAACGGTGAACAGTCATCCGCCGCCTCGGGATCCTGACCGATCACACCACTGTTATTCCGCCGTCATTATTCGCCCCCGAAGGCGGCGCGAGCACCCGCAGTGACGCAGCAGCAGCATGGAAAACACTACTTTCCTGACGGTTTTATCCCTTTCAGCGTGCTGGAACAGAGCTTGCCCAACATGTTCGCATCAAGAGATTTGCTGCCGACCGGCGCGTCTCACGCTTTCAACCTGAAGGGAAATTCCGATGCGAAGAATGATATTTGGTGCACTGATGTTCGTGCTGGCCGGTGGCGCTCTGCCGGGGGGGGCGGCCGCGCAGGAGACCGAGTCTCCCGTGGGGCTCAAAGTTCGCTG
>JACCXG010000471.1 GCA_013697225.1 Acidobacteriota bacterium | reverse complement strand
CGGCGGCATCGCGACGGGGAAGTCCTACTGCCTGTCGCAGTTCGACAGCCTGGGCGTGCCGGTCATCGACGCCGATCGGCTCGCACGGCTCGCGCTGGCGCCCGGGTCCGCCGGCCTCGCAGCTGTCCTCGAGCGATTTGGCGATTCCCTGATGCGCTCCGACGGCACGCTCGACCGTGCCACACTTGCCGGGATCATCTTTGAAGACGACGGTGCGCGTGCGGATCTCGAGGCCATCGTGCATCCGGACGTCTACCGGCGCATCCGCGAGTGGCTCGCCAGGCTTCCTCCCGCGACGCCGCTGGCCGTCGCGGATATCCCCCTGCTGTTCGAGACGGGCCACCAGCACGACTTCGATTGCGTCATCGTGGCGGCCTGCCCGCCGGAGGAACAGATCCGCCGGCTGCTCTCCCGGAACGGGCTTGCCGAAGCACCCGCACGGGCCAGGCTCGCCGCGCAGTGGCCAATCGGAGACAAGGCGAAGCGAGCCGACTACGTGATCAGGACGGATGGCACCTTTGCGGAAACGGACGCGCAGGTCCGCTCCGTCCACGAGCATCTGATCCGTGCCGCCGGCGGGCGGGCGCGCGTCTGACCCCCGGCCTCCTGGCAGGAAGACGCCGGGCTCACGACGTGAGCGTTGCCTCCGAGTCCTTCGCCGGCGCCATGCGTTCCTCGATGAACGTGTTCCACTCGTGGCAGTGCGGGCATTGCCAGAGGAGCTCCGTGCTGCGATAGCGGCACCGCACGCACAGATGCGGGTCCATGTAGAACACCGCTTCGCGGGTGACGTCGATGTAGCGGCGGATCAGATCTGGCGGCAGCTCGAGCACCGACAGAACCTGCCAGATGCCCTGGTGCAGCGTGAGCGCATGCGGATTGTGCACGAGCGCTTCAAGGAGGGGGTCAATCGCTTCGCGCGGACGCCCCTCCCGCTCGAGAAACCGGGCCAGCGCGAGCCGGGCACGCCAGTCAACCGGGTTTTCCGCGATGAGACGTCGGCAGAGTGCGGCATAGCGCTGGGGGTCACCCAACGTCGGATACGCGGCTTCGAGACGGCTGAACGCCAGGTACGCCCGCTCGGGCGCCGCCTGTACGAGCCGTTCCCATGCGGCAACCGCGCCGGCGGTATCGCCAGCGACGAGTTGTGCATCGCCGAGATTCAGGTGTGCCGGGGGATTGGCGGGGTCCAGATCTACAGCCGCCTGGAAGCGCTTTGCCGCCTCCTGGTAGTCCTGCCGCTTGAGCGCCTGCGTACCGCGTTCGTTGTCGAGGAACGCCAGGATCATCTCGTGATGCTGCCTGGCATCGGGGGTGCTGTCCTGTGCCAGCTTCTGCCGCGTGGCATACGCGTCGTCCCACTGGTGCTGTTCTTCGTACAGCTTTTCCAGATTCGCGAGGGCGTATCGATTGCCCGGATCCAGCCGAAGTACCTCCGTGAACGCCTCCAGGGCACGGTCGACGAAGCCGCCGTGCTTGTAGTCCAGCCCAAGGCACAGCATGACGTTCGCATGTTCGAGCTTCCGCAGGCCCGTTCGCTGCAGCAGCGACTGGTGCTCCTGGATGGCCCGGCCGACCTGGCCCTTCTCACGATAGAGATTCCCGAGGATGAGACGAATCTCTGCCGGGTCTCCGGCTACCTCCGCCGCGCGGGTCAACTCGTCGATGGCCGCGTCGACCTGATTGGCAACGAGGAAGTTCAAGCCGAGCATGTAGTGGGGTGACTCACGTCCGCGTCTGCGGTCGATCCAGCGGCCGTCCTGCAGCTTGTAGCGTTCCCAGGCCTTGCCCGCCGCAAGGCCGGCGAGCAGCGCCAGCAGTATCCCGATGAACCCCGCGTACCCCTCCATCAGCGCTCCGCGTATCCCGCAACAACCGAGTCCCACCGGCGTTGTGCCCGCAGCACCAGCTCGATCAACTCACGCACCGCCCCACGTCCACCGTCCGCCGCGCTGACCCAGTGCACCGCCTGCCGCACCTCGGCCGCCGCATCGGCCGGCGCCGCCGACAGCCCGGCGCGCGCAAGCACCGGAAGGTCCAGCAGGTCGTCCCCCATGTAAGCCACCTCCGACTCGGCAAGCCCGGTCTCCCGGAGGATTTCGTCGAAAGCGGAACGTTTACTCGCCATTCCCTGGCGGACGATCCGGATCGCAAGCTGCGCCGCACGGTGCATCGTGGACCCGGAGTGTCGCGCCGACAACAGCCCGACCTTCAACCCGGCGTGCTGCGCCCACACGATTGCCGCACCGTCCTTGATGTGAAACCCCTTGGATTCCCCCCCATCGCCGTGAACGTACACCACACCGTCGGTAAGTACTCCGTCCACGTCGAGGAGGAGCAGGCGCACGCGCGCGGCGCGTTCCTGGATCGTCATCCGAGCACCGCCAGAGAACTGCACCAGGAGCCTACGGCAGATGTGCCGTTCGGGGTAGCCATCACACCATCTGCGTGCGCCAGAGGTCGTGCAGGTGCACGACTCCCTCCACGCGCCGGTCGCCATCGACGACAACAACCGACGTGATCTTGTGGGTCTCCATGACCTTCAGGGCTTCGACGGCCAGCAGGTGCCTGTCGATCGTGATCGCGCCCGAGGTCATCACCTCTCCCGCAGAGAGGGTGAGCACGTCCGGGTTTCGCGTCATCAGCCTCCGGAGATCTCCGTCCGTGAACACTCCTGCCAGCCGCCCGTCGTCATCGACGACACAGGTCATTCCAAGCCGCTTGCTCGACATCTCGTGAAAGACATCCGGCATCAGGGTGGACGTGCGGACAACGGGAGACGCGGCCCCGACGTGCATGGCGTGCTCGACACGGATGAGCCTGCGTCCGAGCTTGCCGCCCGGGTGAAGGGAGGCAAAGTCTTCCTCCCGGAATCCCTTGCGGACGAGCAAGGTCATGGCGAGCGCATCGCCAAGCGCCAGGGCCGCCGTCGTGCTGGCGGTTGGAACAAGGTTCATCGGACAGGCCTCTTCCGTGATGCCGCAGTTCAGCGTGACGTCAGCGGCGCGACCGAGCGTCGAGTCGGGGGCACTGGTGATGGCAATCAGTCTCGCACCGATCCGGCGGATCGATTCCAGCAGCCGCACGAGCTCTTCGGTTTCACCGCTGTGCGACAGCGCCATCACGACGTCGTCGTCACGCAACGCCCCAAGATCTCCGTGAATGGCCTCGGCCGGGTGCAGGAAGAAAGCCGAGGTTCCCGTGCTGGAGAGCGTCGCGGCGATCTTGCGGCAGATGATGCCGGACTTGCCCATGCCTGTGACGACCACCCGTCCCCGGCAGTCGACCAGCACCTCGAGGGCACGCTCGAAGTCGCTGTCGATTCGGTCGACGAGGCTCAGGATCGCTGCTGCCTCGGTTCGGAGCACCTTGCGCGCAAGATCGAGCGGAGAGGAGGTGGACCCGGTCACGGCTGGACCCGGTCAGCGCGCTCGCGGGCGATTGCGTGAATCCGCAACAGCCGCTCGAGCAGCGGCTCGAGCAGGTCGAGGCGCAGGGCATTCTGTGCGTCGCTCCGGGCGTCTTCCGGCCGTTCGTGCACTTCCATGAAGACCCCGTCCACGCCGGCCGCGACCCCCGCAGAAGCCATGGGTTCGATGAACTCCGCCTGGCCTGACGTGACGCCGTCGCCCGCGCCCGGCAGCTGCAGGCTGTGGGTGACGTCGTACACCACGGGATGCCCGAAGGTGCGCATGATTGGAAACGCACGCATGTCCACGACCAGATTGTTGTAGCCGAAGGAGACGCCTCGTTCCGTAATGATGATCTGGTGGTTGCCGGTGGCGGTAGCCTTGCGCAGGACGTGGCGCATGTCGGCGGGCGCCATGAACTGTCCCTTCTTGATGTTCACCACGCGGCCGGTCGCTGCGGCGGCGGTGATCAGATCCGTCTGACGGCAAAGGAAGGCGGGAATCTGCAGCACCTCCGCCACGGCCGCCACGGGCTCGGCCTGTGAGGGTTCGTGGATGTCGGTCAGGATCGGGACGCCGACTTCCTCGCGAATCCGGCGGAGCACTCGAAGTCCATCGTCCAGCCCAGGGCCCCTGAAGGAGCGGACGGATGTGCGGTTCGCCTTGTCGTAGGAAGCCTTGAACACATAGGGCATCCCCACCCGGGCGGCGATCTGGCGGATGGCCCTCGCGAGACCCAGCGCGTGTTCTTCACCTTCGATCACGCACGGACCGGCGATCAGCAGAAGGGTTCCGCTGCCAATCGCCAGGTCGCCTATCTGAACGGGATTCACTTGCCTACCCGGCAACCGATGCGGAGGCGGGCGCCCGGGTCCCTGCCGCCACGTTGTGCTGGTGGCTGGCCTCGATGAAGCCGGCAAACAGCGGGTGGGGCTTGAGCGGCTTCGACTTGAACTCGGGATGGAACTGCACCGCCAGGTACCAGGGATGCGTGGGGAGCTCCACGATCTCCACGAACTTCCCGTCGAGGGAGCGGCCGACGATCTCGAGCCCCCGTTCTGTCAGCGCCCGTTCGTAGACGCAGTTGAACTCGTATCGATGGCGATGGCGCTCGTGAATGACGGAATCCCCGTACAGCGCGCGCGCCTTCGAGCCTGGCTTGAGCTCGCAGGCATAGGTGCCAAGGCGCATGGTGCCGCCGAGGTCGTCGACCCCGAGCAGATCACGCAGCTTGTAGATGATCTTGTTGTCGGTGTCGGGGGTGCACTCCGTCGAGTCGGCGTCCACGAGCCCGCACACGTTCCGCGCATACTCCACGGCCGCCCACTGGAAGCCATAGCAGATCCCGAAGTAGGGGATGTTCCGCTCCCGCGCAACCGTCGCCGCACGCATCATGCCGCGGGTGCCGCGGTCACCAAATCCGCCCGGGACCAGAATGCCGTGCGCGCCCTCCAGCAGCTCCTCGCTTCCCGGCGCCTCGAGCGCTTCGGCCTCCACCCACCGTATATTCACGCGAAGCCGGTGCTCGAAGCCGCCGTGGTACAGCGCTTCGTTCAGGCTCTTGTACGAGTCTTCGTAGCCGACGTACTTGCCGACCACGTGGATCGTGACCTCGTCTACCGGGTGATTGATGCGATCGACCAGGTCCATCCAGGCGTCCATGCGCGCTTCCGTCTGTGGAAGACTGAGCCGCTGCAGGACGATGCGGTCCAGCCCCTCGGCGGCCAAAACGAGCGGGACCTCGTAGATGCTCGAGACGTCCTTTGCCGTGATGACCGCCTCCTCGTCCACGTCGCAGAACAGGGCAATCTTGCGTTTGATGTCCTGATCCAGGAAGCGGTCGGTCCGGCACAGCAGAATGTCTGGCTGGATGCCGATGGCGCGCAGGTCGCGGACGCTGTGCTGTGTCGGCTTTGTTTTCAACTCTCCCGCTGCGCCGATGAACGGCACCAGGGTGAGATGGATATAGAGCGTGTTCTCCCGCCCGACATCCTGGCGCAGCTGGCGGATGGCCTCGAGAAACGGCTGGCTCTCGATGTCGCCGACCGTGCCGCCGATCTCGACAAGGACGATGTCGACGTCGCCGGCTGCGGCAACGGCCCGGATGCTGTCCTTGATCTCGTTGGTGATGTGCGGGATGACCTGCACCGTTCGGCCGAGGTAGTCACCGCGGCGCTCCTTCTGGATCACCGACAGGTAAATCTTGCCTGTCGTCCAGTTGTTCAGCCGCGAGGTGGTCTGGTTCGTGAATCGTTCGTAATGCCCAAGGTCGAGGTCCGTCTCGGCGCCGTCGTCCGTGACGTAGACTTCGCCGTGCTGGTAAGGGCTCATCGTGCCGGGGTCCACATTGATGTACGGATCGAACTTCTGCAGGGCGACTTTGTAGCCGTGCCCCTCGAGCAGCGCACCGATGGAGGCGGCGGCGAGCCCCTTGCCGAGCGACGACACCACGCCACCGGTGACGAGGATGTACTTCACGGGTCGTCTGGTCTGCATCAATGCGCACCTGTCTCCTGGATGGGGAGCACGCCGGCCAGCAGGCCCCGGACGCGTTCCAGATCTTGCGGCGTATCGACGCCGATTGAGTCGTGCTGTGTTTCCACGGCCAGAATGCGGATGCCATGCTCCAGCGCCCGCAGCTGCTCGAGCGATTCCGACCGCTCCAGTGCCGTGGGCTCGAGCGCCGCGAGGCGCAGAAGGAGGTCGCGGCGGTACACGTACAGGCCGATGTGCCGCCAGGCCTGTGCGGCCGGAGAGCCGTCGCGGACGAACGGAATGGCCGCGCGCGAGAAGTAGAGCGCGAAACCCTGCCGGTCGGAGACGACCTTGGTGACGTTCGGGTTGTGAAGCTCCGCGGGATCGTCGATGCGGCGGCGGAGCGTCGACATGCTGAGCGTCCGATCCGTGAGCAGCGGCCGGACGGCCTCGTCAATCATCGCGGGATCGAGCAGCGGTTCGTCACCCTGAACGTTCACGACGACTCCGCAGGAGAGCCCGGCGACAGCCTCCGCCAGCCTGTCCGTTCCGCTCGGATGCGCCGGAGAGGTCATGCAGACAGCTCCGCCGAACGCCCGCACCGCGTCGCGGATGCGCTCGTCGTCGGTCGCTACCAGGACGGAGGACACGAGGACCGCCTCGGAGGCACGACGGTAGACGTGCTCGATCATCGGACGGCCGCCGATGTCGGCAAGCGCTTTACCGGGAAGCCGGGACGACTGGTACCGCGCGGGAATGATGGCGACGACAGTGCCGGAGTCGAAATCGGGGGCTGGCCCGGGACTCGAAACAGGGGGCACGGGAAATCCTACCACAACTGCACGCGCCGGCACGGCCATCGGCATCGGCCGAACGGTCGGACAAACCACTACTCTGCAATCGCTTGCGCATCCCGCTCTGAACCGGCGGCCGTTATTCGTTCAGGCACGGAAAGGCCGCGCCCGTGAGGCCCCGGTTCGCGGGGCCCGGCAAAGGGTAGTACCATGCGGCTGACGTTCATGACGAACAGCCGGGCGGCTCTGTCGATTGGTGGCGCTACGCTTCTGGTGGCGTGGCTGTCGTTTGCAAGCTCGCCTGGCGTTCAGCCGGTCCCGGCCCCGGAAGCCGGCCCCGCCGGCGATTCCGCATCCGCGGAGAGACTGATTGCGGACGTGCGGGCGCAGGGAGAACGGCTCCGGCAGCGCCTGGGGACGGCGCCGCCCATGCAGCAGCCGGCGAGAAACCCCTTTGCTTTTGGGTCAGCGAGAAGAGATGCGGCCGTGCGATCCGAACCGCTCTGGACGGCGGGAGCGGAGGCCAGCCCGATGGCCGCAGAGGAGCCACCGCTCGCGCTGATGGGGATTGCCGAACACCGCCGTGAGGAAGGAATCGCGCGCACGGCGATCATCGTCAGCGGCGCCGACGATCTGCTCATGGTCAGTGTGGGAGACCCCGTCGGCCACCGCTACAGAGTCGTTGCCATCGGTGCCGAAAACGTAGAGCTGTTCGACTCCGTTGCGGAGCGCGGCCGACGGCTGACGCTCCAGGAGCGCTAGCGCGCCCGCGCGGCGTTATCGAACGATCCTTCCAGCGAGGCGGAGCCCCGCTAGAACTGCACGAGCGCGACCGATTTCACCGCCGGGATCTGCCGAATCGCATCCAGGGCCCGCTCCAGGGAGCCATCCGTCGTCGGCGGAGGATCGATGTTGACCATCCCGACTGCGCCTCCATCGCTTCGCCCCAGGGCGAAATTCGCGATGTTCACGCCCGAGCGGCCGAGAATGGTGCCGACCTCGCCGATGACCCCCGGGAGATCCTGGTTCTTGATCAGGATGAGCGTCCCCTCGAGCGGCGCTTCGATCTCGACGCCGTCGATCGAGGTGAGCCTCACGCTACCGTGTTCGAGCACCGTGCCTTCCACCCAGCGTTCACCGTCGCTCGTCAGCAGCTTCACCGAGAGCAGGTTCGCGAAGTCACGCGGCCGTGAGCTCCGGGATTCGATGATTTCGATCCCCCGCTGGGCGGCAACCGCCCGGGCGTTGATGACCGTGACCGCCCCGGAGAGGATCGGCCGCAGCACGCCGGAGACAACGCTGCTGGCCAGGAGGTCGGAGCCGGCGTTGACCGCCGCCCCGTAGTAGCGGATTCCGACGCCGTGGGTCCGTCCAGTGGCGCTCTGCACCAGCAGCGTACCCAGGCGGTCCGCAAGCTTCATCCAGGGGCGGAGGCGCGTCTGTTCCTCGGCCGGAAGCGCGGGAAAGTTCACGGCGTTCCGGATGGCGCCGTCACGCAGGAAGTCCCGGACGGCCATTGCCGTCTCGAGCCCGACCAGCTCCTGCGCTTCCACCGTGGAGGCCGCGATATGCGGCGTGGCAACCACCTGCGGAAGCCCGACGAGCGTCTGATCCGGCGGCGGCTCCTGGACGAAGACGTCGAGCCCGGCGCCTCCCACGTGCCCGCGCGTGATTGCCGCGGCGAGCGCCGCCTCGTCGATCAATTCCCCCCGCGCGGTATTGATGATCCGCACACCCTGTTTGCACGCTGCGAAGCGGGTCGCGTCGAACAGCTGGCGGGTTTCGGCGGTCGCCGGAATATGGAGCGTGATGTAGTCGGAACGGGCGCAGAGATCGTCAAGCGTGACGAGCTCGGCCCCCATTGTCGCGGCAACCTGCTCGGAGATGAACGGGTCGTGCGCGAGCACGAGCATGCCAAAGGCGCGTGCCCTGTTCGTCACTTCCTGTCCGATCCGCCCGAGACCCACCACCCCGAGCGTTTTCCCCCGGAGTTCAGCGCCGGTGAGGCGCTTCTTGTCCCAGACGCCGCGTTTCATGGCGGCGTCTGCGGCGCCGACCGACCGGGCCAGCGCCAGCATGAGTGCCCATGCGTGTTCCGCCACACTCACGCTGTTGGCGCCCGGCGCGTTCATGACGACGATGCCGCGATCGGTGGCGGAGGGGACATGAACGTTGTCGACGCCTGTGCCGGCACGGGCGATTACCCGAAGACGCGGTGCGGCAGCGATGAGTGCGGCATCCACCTGCGTGGCGCTGCGAACGATGAGCGCGTCGGCGTCCGCCAGATCCCGGGCCAGTTCCGAGGCGGAGCGTTGCGGGCGTGCGTCGACCGTCCAGCCGGGCACGCTTCGAAGTATGTCAATGGCTGATGAAGACAGAGAGTCCGCGATGACGACATGCATGTGTCCCCAGTATAATGTCGCGTTCGTCCCTGTGGGAGTGGGGCGCGCACTATCGTGGTGCAATTCGCTGGAAGTCTTGCATTCCGGCGCCAGAAGGTGCCGAACAGCCGGGATTTCCACAAGCTTTTCAACAGTTTCTGTGAACATCGTGTGACGCAGACGACGGTAACTGACCTAAATCCCCTATGCCAACCTTCAGCATCCTCAAGACACCGACAGACGGCACGGCCATCACCCGCACGGGCGGGCGGCTCGTCGTCCCCGACGATCCGATCATCCCGTTCATCGAGGGAGATGGCACCGGCCCCGATATCTGGCGCGCCAGCGTCCGGGTATTCGATGCGGCGGTCGAGAAGGCGTTCGGCGGAACGAAGCGCATCCGCTGGTTTGAAGTGCCCGCGGGGGAAAAGGCAAACGAGGCGTACGGGGAGTGGCTGCCGAATGACACGCTCGAGGCGGTGCGGGCGTACAAAGTCGCCATCAAAGGCCCGCTGACCACCCCTGTGGGGGGCGGCATCCGCAGCCTGAACGTGACGCTCCGGCAGGTGCTCGATCTCTATGCCTGTGTGCGGCCCGTCCGGTACTTTGCAGGCACTCCGTCGCCGGTCACCCACCCGGAATTGATGAACGTCGTCATTTTCCGGGAGAACACCGAAGACGTGTACGCCGGCATCGAATGGGCGCGTGGCACACCGGAAGCGGAGAAAGTGATCCAGTTCCTCGAGCGCGAGATGGGGAAGCGCATCCGGCCTGACTCTGGCATCGGCATCAAGCCGATGTCGGAAACCGGCTCGAAGCGTCTGGTCCGCATGGCCATTCAGTACGCCCTCGACAACAACCGGAAGACCGTCACGCTCGTCCACAAGGGGAACATCATGAAGTTCACCGAAGGGGCGTTCCGCGACTGGGGGTACGAGGTGGCGAAGGAGGAGTTTCGCGACCGGATCGTGACCGAAGAGGAAGTGTGGGCCGGCGCGTCGCGTGACGGGAAGGTCCTGGTCAACGACCGGATTGCCGACAGCGTGTTCCAGCAGGTGCTCACGCGCACGGCCGATTACGACGTGTTTGCCACGCCCAACCTGAACGGTGACTACCTCTCGGACGCCTGCGCCGCGCAGGTCGGCGGGCTCGGCATGGCTCCGGGGGCCAACATCGGCGAGGAGATCGGCTTCTTCGAGGCGACGCACGGCACCGCCCCGAAGTATGCCGGAAAGGACGTCATCAACCCGTCGTCCGTCATTCTGTCGGGCGTCATGATGTTCCGGTATCTCGGCTGGACCGCGGCGGCCACCCTCATTGAAACGGCGATCGAGACAACCGTCAGGCAGAAGAAGGTAACCTACGATCTGGCCCGGCAGATGGATGGCGCGACGGAGCTGAAGACGTCGGCGTTCGCGGACGCGATTATCGCCAACATGTGACGTTCAGCGTTCTGGCAAATTGTTTGGCCATGTTTCTCGAGGTTTCCGGATGAACAGGAAAGTTACCGTGGTGGGCGGGGCAGGCAACGTCGGGGCGACCGTCGCGCGGGCGATCGCGGATAAAGAGCTCGCCGATGTCGTGATCATTGACCTGGCGGAGCAGAAGGCAGCCGGCGTCGGGCTCGACATGCTGGAGGCCTGCCCGATAGAAGGCTCCGACTCGCGCGTTGTCGGCTTTGGCGCCAACGACGAAGGCTGGGCGCAGACGGCCGGGTCCGACGTGGTCGTGGTCACGTCAGGCGTCCCCCGGAAGCCGGGCATGAGCCGGGACGACCTGCTGCAGATCAACTACAAGATCATGCAGTCGGTCACCGAACAGATCGTCAGGTACTCCCCTCAGACAATCATCGTCCCGGTGGCAAATCCGCTCGACGCCATGTGCCAGGCGGTATATCGGCTCAGCGGGTTCCCGCGCGAACGCGTCATCGGGATGGCGGGGGTCCTCGACTCCGCGCGGATGCGAACGTTCATCGCGATGGAGCTGAACGTCTCGGTCGAGAACGTACATGCGTTCGTGCTCGGCGGCCACGGCGACACGATGGTGCCGCTGCCGCGGTACTCCACCGTGGCCGGCATCCCGATCACTGAACTGCTTTCCCCCGAACGGATCGAGGCGATCAGCAAGAGAACGGCCGATGGAGGAGCGGAGATCACCAAGCTCGTCGGCACGAGCGCGTGGTACGCACCCGGCTCCGCAACAGCGGAGATGGTGGAAACCATCCTCAAGGACAAGAAGAAGATTCTGCCCTGTTCCGTGTTCCTTCAGGGGGAGTACGGCATCAACGACCTGTTTGTCGGGGTGCCTGTGAAGCTCGGGGCGCGTGGCGTCGAGCAGATCGTCCAGATCACGCTGACCCCGGAAGAGAACGCCGCCCTCCAGAAGTCGGCGGGAGCCGTGCGGGAGCTCGTCGACGTGATCAAGGTCTGAGACCAACACGCCCGCCCGTCAGCCCGTCCGGCGCGAGTCTCTCCCGCCTGACCCCGTCTTTCGCCCCCTCGCACCTGCTCATGGGGGAAGTCGAATTTACACCCTTACACGCCCCCGCCGTGCAGCGGGGGGAGCCCTCCGGGTACACCTCCTTACACGCGCCCGTTTTGCCCAGCGTTCCCGCGGAACAGCCCGCCCCCGGAAGAGTTGAACCACGTAGGCAGGAGCCTTGCTCAGTGCCTTGCGTTCTGTACCATTTCCGGGAGAATCCATGTATCAGTCCGTCTGGGGAGCGGCCGCGCGTCGCGTGTGGCTGCCGTCCGCTTTGCTCATCTGCTCGTTCAGCAGCGCAGTTGCACAGTCAGTTCCGGCCCCATGGGCCGCTAGAGATATTGGAAATCCCGCGCTCAGCGGAAATGCGGATCACTCGGATGGTGTCTTCACTGTCGAGGCGGCGGGGGAGGACATCTG
>JACCXG010000450.1 GCA_013697225.1 Acidobacteriota bacterium | reverse complement strand
TACAGCAACCAGAACCTTGTGTTCCGGAAGCTGATGAAGGATCAGGGGATCGAACCCGACGACATCCGGTTCGTCGAGATGCCGCCACCCGACATGCCGGGCGCCCTTGCAACGAAGGCGATCGACGCCTACTTCGTCGGCGAGCCGCATGCGGCGCGGGCAGAGCTGGACAGCACCGGCCGCGTGCTGCACCACGCCAAGGACATCTGGCCCCGGTTCATCTCGTGTGTACTGGTGGTGACCGATGAACTGATTGCCGAACGTCCTGCCGTCGTGCAGGACCTGGTGCGCGGGATCGCGGAGAGCGGCGAGTGGGCCGAGACGCACCGCGAAGAAGCGGCGGCGCTGGTCGCCCCCTACTTCCGCCAGGACGAGCGCCTGGTCAGGTTCGTGCTCACCCAGCCAC
Organism: Acidobacteriota bacterium; assembly: GCA_013697225.1. Classification (GTDB taxonomy): domain Bacteria; phylum Acidobacteriota; class Vicinamibacteria; order Vicinamibacterales; family 2-12-FULL-66-21; genus JACCXG01. Next base: position 3,137 of record JACCXG010000450.1, on the reverse strand, counting down.
CCGACCGCGTGAGCTACCGCATGCTCACCCCTGAAGACGACGAGCTGCAGCACATTGCGGACATGGCGCTCGAAGCGGGCATTCTGGACCGCGCCCTCGACGTGCGCGGCCTGGTCGACCGTCAGTTCATCCCGGCCGACATCAAGCCGGCGCACATCGACATGCCGGGAGACCACTGAGGGGCGGCACAACGCTCAACGCCCAACTCTAGCTGTCGTGACCAGCCATGCGCCCGTCGTGGAGCGTTGGGAGTTGGGAGTTGGCGGGAGTGGCGCTGCAGCCCCCCTTCAGAAAATCCTCCTCACCGCGCAGCGCCCGTCGGAATCCGCGCGTCGAGCTGGCTCGGGACCGGCTCGATGGATTTCCGGTGTTCCGCGGCAATCTGCTGTATCGCCGCAACGACCTCCGGATGGCGGCCGGCAACGTTGAACTTCTCCGATGGATCCTCGTCGAGGTTGTACAGCAGCGGCGGCTCGTGCTCGACAGGCGGCTCATTGCCGTAATCCGGCCTCGTGATGAAGTGCGCCTTGAACGAGCCGTGCCGCACCGCATGGAGCGCCCGCGCCCGATAGAAGAACATCGTCTGGCGGGGACTCGGCGCCGAGCCGCGCAGGACGGGCCCGAGGTCGTGACCGTCGAGATTTCGCCCAGGGGGCAGATCGACCCCGGCCAGCGCCGCAATAGTCGGGAGCAGGTCGAGCGTGGATCCGATGCCCGTCACGACCGCACTTTGGATGGTGCCTGGCCACCAGAAGATCGCCGGCACCCGCATGCCTCCCTCGAAGCTTCCGGCCTTGGCGCCCCGCAGAGGGCCGGCGGACCCGCCCTGCTCGTCGTAGACTGCCCACGGCCCGTTGTCGCTGGTGAAGACGACAAGCGTGCGGCGCTCCAGTTTCAGCTCGCGCAGCGTGTCGAGGAGACGGCCCGTATGCCAGTCGAGCTCCTCAACCACATCCCCGTAGAGCCCGCGCGCGCTCCGGCCCTCGAACTCCTGCGATCGGAACAGCGGCACGTGCGGCATCGAGTGCGCCAGGTAGAGGAAGAAGGGGCGCTCGGCGTTCCCCTTCACGAAAGCAATCGCTTCGTCGGTATAACGGCTGGTGAGCGTCGTCTGGTCGGCAGGACGCTCGAGGATGTCCCCGTTGCGCATCAAGGGGACGTTCCAGTAGTCGATCCTGGGATTCATGATCCGCCGGCGGGGCTCCCCGGCGGGAAGCTCTGTGCCGGTAGCATCCATGTCGTTCGAGTACGGAACGCCGTAGTAGGAATCGAAACCATGCGATGTGGGCAGGTACTGCGGCAGGTGGCCCAGGTGCCACTTGCCGATCGCCGTGGTTGCGTATCCGCGTGCCTTCAGCATGCGTGCGATGGTGATCTCGGAGGCCGGCAACCCCCCCGCGGAATCCGGGAACAGCACGCGGCGGGTGTCGCCGGCCATCCCGCTGCGCACCGGCAGACGCCCCGTCAGCAATGCGGCGCGGCTCGGTGTGCAGACCGAGTCGGCCACGTAAAAGCTCGTCCAGCGCTGCCCCTCCGCCGCCATGCGGTCGAGATGCGGTGTGCGGATGGTCGGGTGCCCGTAGCTCCCCAGGTCGCCATATCCCTGATCGTCGGTGAAGATGATGACCACGTTCGGCGGAGGGTCCTGCAGCCCCGCCGAGCGGATGTCGCCGCCTGCCGCGATGGCGACGGCCAGCAGTACCAAGACCAGTGACTTGCGCATGCGACCCCCAGATTGCGTCATCGCCCGTTCTCCACTTCTCTTCCGGATTCGGGCCGGTCGTTTGTAAATGTCGAGCGCCACGGCCAGCCCTATGCCGGTCCGATCGTCGCCGTGCAATGTGCACAGCGTGTGGCCGTGCGCGGAATCCGCGAGATGCAGAACGGGCAATCGCGCCGGTCGTCAGCCGGCGGGGCCGGTTCCGGCGTCTTCAGGCGGTTGAGCTGGCGCACCATCAGGAACACCGCCGCCGCGACGATCAGGAATTCGATGATGGTGTTGATGAACTGGCCGTAGGCGAGCACCGGAGCCGCAGCGGTCTTCGCCGCTTCGAGGGAGGGGTAGGTTCCTCTGTCCAGCGCTATGAAGAAGTCACTGAAATCGACCTGGCCGAGGAGCATCCCGATGGGCGGCATGATCACGTCGTTCACCGCCGAGGTCACGATCCGGCCGAACGCGGCGCCAATGACGACGGCAACAGCCAGATCGAGAACGTTGCCTCGGGCCGCGAACTCGCGAAACTCCTTGAGGAGGCTCATGGCGCCTGCCTCACCGCGGGCGAGGCACCGGGGACGAGCACGGCCGGACGGTTGTTCTGTGCATGAGTTGCAATGCTATGCCGGAAAGGTGTGATCCGTCATCCGCCGGCGGGGGATCGCCACCGCAGGAAGTGGAGTGAGGCCCCGTGCGCAAACGTGCGCGGCGCCGTGGCTTCGATCAGAGCGTCGGGATCGACGCCGTTCACTCGCAGCACGCTCCCGAACGTCTGGCCCACTACAGGGTTGACCACCACAATCAGTCGTTCGCCCCCTTCGAGGCGTGCCGTAGCCGTGGACCGCATCGAATCCCACGCCAGGTAGGAGCGTGGGACGCCGAGCCGGCCGAAGTAATACTCCAGCGGCGCATCGACAGGGATGTCGGTCAGCACTCTGTCGCCAGGGGTGAGGCTCGTCGCAAAGTAGGCCGCCACTTCAGGAGCATCACGGAAGGTCGACACGTCGCCCAGTGTCGGGTCGAGCACGGCGTCCGTCCGCAGTGCGTGAACGCTCAACCCCAGGGTGAGGGCGACGGCCAGTAATGCAGCAGCCGCCTCGCGGCGCCGCTGTGGAATCAGCCCCAGAGGCTGTGCGAGCCCCGCTCCGGCGATGACGCCGGCAAGCGGCAGGAGAAACAGCCAGATCCGGATCCCCGGGACGCGCCGCGTCAAGAGAAGCAGCAGGAAGCTGCATGCGAGCGTCGTCAGCCAGAGGGGGACGCGGTGGAAAGCCAGCCGCGGTGGAAGACGATTCCGGCACACACCGCGGCAGGCAGCACGAGCCTCCCCCAGCCGGGAACTCCGAGCGTCCAGTCATTCCAGAGCCACCCGGGCAACAGGCGCAGCCCCAGGAGGAAATCGTCTGTCCCCTCGGCAGACACG
>JACCXG010000448.1 GCA_013697225.1 Acidobacteriota bacterium | reverse complement strand
TTCCATTAGCGGCACGTCCCAGTACGCGATGTTCGCTTCCTCGTGGAAGAGCTCCACGCTCCACGGCACCTCGATGCCGCCCGGCGCGTCCATGTCGTTGCTGTAGGGAATGCCGAAGTAGGAGTCGAACCCCTGGCTGGTCGGCAGGAACTCCGGCAGGTGGCCGAGGTGCCACTTGCCGATCGCGACCGTCACGTACCCGCGCTGCTTCAGGACTTCGGCGATCGTCTGTTCGTTCTGTGGCAGACCGCCTGACGAGTTCGGGAAGAACACGCGGCGAAGCGGATGGTCCGGCCCGACGCCCGTGCGAATTGGCAACCGGCCGGTCATCAGGGCCGCCCGGCTCGGGCTGCAGACGCTCGCCGCGGCGTAGAAGTTGGTCCACTTCTGGCCTTCCATTGCCAGGCGATCGAGCGTGGGCGTGCGAATCGTCGCACTGCCGTAGACGCCCAAGTCCGCGTAGCCCAGGTCGTCCGCGAACAGCAGCACGATGTTCGGCGGCGTCTCGCCTTTCGACGGCTGCGCGTTAGCGGCGCCTCCGGAATTGCCGAACGCTCCAGCCAGCAGCAGCGCCGCCAGGCTGCAGCCGCGGAGCCGCCGCATCCCATGTGTCGATCTATCCATGAACCTGTCTCATCACCGACCCCTTCCTCAACGCGCGCGCCCGTCTCGGCCGAGGCCCCCCGCTGTCTGGGCGGGACGTCCCCGTCGTTGGCCGCCGAAGTTCACCCGCAGGTTGACGCCAAGTAGCGGTTGACATCGCGCGGCAGCTGACCCTGCAGCACGCCACCCTGCGGACTGCCGTTCGGCTGGAAGCCGATCAGGTATGCTCGTCGAAGAGGTTCTTCGCGAACACTGAGAACGTGTAGCGTCCGTCGTCGAGCGTACACGGAGGTTGAGGTCACGACGGTGTACGCCTCCTGACCCGGCAGTTGTCACTGCTGCTGTCCGGCGGGGGCATCTTACTCCAGGCGAGGGTCTCTGGGACACACGCCGACAGTCACACGGGCAGTACTCGAACCCGGTCCACGCCGGAATCAGCCGGCCCATCGTGACGTTCTCCTTCAGGCGCAGGTGATCCACCTTGCCGGAAATCGACGCTCGGTGAGCACACGCGTCGTCTTTTGGAAGGAGGCCGCCAGATGAACGAGTCGGTCGAGAGCGATGCCTTGGTGATCCCGAGCAGCCATCGGCCGGCCCGATGCCGGACGCCCGCCGTTCATGATCACCCGCTCGTTCTCCTCCATGAACCGGAACCGGTCCACCTGCTCCAGGGACTCGGTGTCGCCCACATCCTCGATCTTCACCTACCGCATCATCTGCCGGACGATGACCTCGATGTGCTTGTCGTTGATGTTGACGCCCTGCAGCCGGTAGACTTCCTAGATTTCGTTGACCAGGTAGCTGTGCAGTGCCTTCTCGCCGAGGACCGACAGGATCTCGTGCGGGTTGCTCGGCCCGTCCATCAGCGGCTCGCCCGCGCGGACGCGGTCGGCCTCCTGGACGTTCACGTGCACGCCGCGCGGCAGCGATTACTCTCTCGGCTCGCCGCCGTCCTCCGGGACGATGATGATCTTCCGCTGCCCCTTGACGATCCCGCCGTGCTTGACGAGGCCGTCGATCTCGGAGATGACGGCCGTCTCGCGCGGCTTGCGCGCCTCGAAGAGCTCGACCACGCGCGGCAGACCACCCGTAATGTCCTTCGTCTTCGTGGTCTCGCGCGTGATTTTCCGTTCTTGTCGCGGATCTCGATGAGCGGCTGCTTCTTCTCGTCCGGGCTGTCGACCACGATCTTCCGCGACAGGCCCGTGACCTCGTCGAGCTCGTCGTGGAACGTGAGGTCGCTCACGAGATCCTTGTACTTCACGAAGCCCGTCCAGATACGTCCCACCCGCGCCCCGCTTGCGTCCGACGTGGATTCCGTTCGCTGGCCGAAGCCTCGAGGCCAGCGGGGGCGAGATCCGGAATGCGCTCCTACTGCTTTGCTGCCTGCTGCCTGCCTTCTGCCGATTGCGGGAGTTGGCCCGATACAGTCAACCGCGCTGGGGCGGCCCCGAATGGAGCGGGTAGCGCGAAGTGGCAGCGGGAAGCGGGAAGCGGGTAGCGGCACCTCATGTCCGCTACCCGCGGGCGCACTAGGGCATCGCTGGCGGCGGCACGTAGGTACGGGCGGCGCGGCGGGCCTGCCAGCGCGTGAACCCGTTCGTGAGCACCGCGCCGAAACCGCTCGACCAGGCCAGGAACTCGACGGCCACGCCGATGGCGACGAGCAGCATGCCGAGCGGCCCCAGGGGCCAGCCGGCAAATGCCACCAGCCTGGCGAGCAGAATGGGCAGGAGGATGACCAGCACGCCCATCAGGATGTCCACGAACGGAGGCGTGTTCGTCAAGCCCATCTTCCGGCGTGTCCGCTGGCCCACCGCATACACGGTCCCGCTGAATCCCGCCAGCGCGAGGAGGATCAGCACGAGGATCGCGAAGGGCACCAGGAGCAGCAACGGTATTCCGACAATCGAGATCGCGAGCACGATGACCGTGAGCACCAGTGCGGGGATCAGCAGGAGTTGCGCGACGACCCCCACCAGGGTGGATTGGACCGGGCTGTCGCTCACGCGCTGTGCGGAGGCTTCGACGGTCCGGCGCGCGACCACGAAGGCGATGGAGACCAGCATCACGAGCAGGAGGAGCCGGAAGGTCGTGCCGATGAGTCGCGGCACGGCACTGAAGCCGGATGGCAGGTGGGGACTGCTCCATCCCGCGAGCGGCGGGAAGTTCAGGTGCACGTTCGGGTCGGCAACCGACACTTCGGTCACGTTTCCCCTGATCTGGGATCCCTCCGACCGGTGGACGCGCCCGCCTATGCTCACGACGTCCCCGCGGACGAGTGCCTTCGGCCCCAGCGTGACCGAGCCGAGCACCGCAACCACCTGGTCGGCCACCTCTCCGTCAACACGCACCGAGCCGAGCACCGCCACGGCCTGACCGGAGATGACTTCGTCGGCTCCGACCGAGACATTCCCGAATATCCGCACGCGATCTCCGGACGAGTGCCGGCCGTCCTGGATGGGCGGCACTGGTGGAATCGGGGCCGCCGGAGGGGACGGGGCTTCGAGCGGCTCCGGCTCTACCTGTGCATCAGCCGTTGCTTCAGGGGGCTCGACCGGCACACGCGCCGCATCTGGTGTGAGGTATGAGAGCTGGAGGATCGCGTCGGCGTCACGGCCGAGACGTTCGCGGAGCTCACGCCCGGTGACGGGGCTCCCGTTGATCAGGACGGTCCCCTCAGTGATCTCGATGAGCCGCACGTCCTGCATCGGCTTCCTCGGGCGGAGCGCGATGCCTCCGGTGAGCGGCACCACATCGAACCGCTCTTCGATCTGCGCACGCAGTGCGCCCCTGTCGTCGGGCGGCGGCTGCGCAGAGGCGATCTGCACTGCGCTGACGAGGGTCAGGACGAAGACTGCTGTCCAGCGTTTCATTTGAGTGACTCCCTGTCCGATCCGAGAAGACGTTGCAGTCCGAGGAGCGCGGCCATCGCGATCCCCTGCATCGCGAGGATGACGATGGTGACCGTCGGGTCCGCCACGAACGCGGCGGC
>JACCXG010000263.1 GCA_013697225.1 Acidobacteriota bacterium | reverse complement strand
TCATGGTGCCGGACTTCCGGTCGAGCACGAAGACATCCGACACGAGGTTGATGTCGCGCTCGTGTTCCGCGCAGCGCTTCGCGCAAATCAGGTCCGACGCGATCGACTGAAAAGCGACGGTCTGCCCGTCCCCCGAGATGGCGGGAAACCGGCTGGGCCCATTTCCTGACCGCCCGTCCGGCCGCCGGCTGACGAGCTCCGTGATCCCGGTGTCCCTGTCGTGCAGGAAGACGTCGGCCTGCCGGTTGTTGTCATTTTCGACGAGGTTCGAAGCCTCCGAGGTGAACGCCACGTACCTGCCGTCGGCGCTGATCGCCGGCCAGGAGCTCGGCCCGTTCGGCTCACTCCCGTCCGCACCGGTGACGCGCGTGGTGACGTCCTTCACCGTGTCGTGCACATGGATATGCGCCGACTGGCTGGAGGATTTCCGTCGATTCGCGCAGCGATCCGCGGGTCCACACACCAGAGCCCCGATTGCCCTGAAGGCCACGAATCGCCCGTCGGCACTGACCTCTGGCGTCATACTGTCGCGGCTGTGCGAGGAATCGGCGCCCACCGGGCCGGTAACCCTCTCGACAGTTCCTTCGCGTAGCTTTGCGACCTGAATGTGAGTCACGCGCCTCTGGTCCGTCCGTCGGCCAATCGGAGTTGATTCGAATACCACAGTGGAGCCGTCGGCACTGATGGCTGGTGCCCGGTTGCGACGTCCCTCCAGGGCGGCACCGTGCTGCATATCGACTACACGCGCAGACTTCGCCTCGCGATCGACGGTTACGATGTCCCAACGCAGCCCGTCGGGGGCTGCGTCGTCGCCCGTGAGCGCCTCGACCACAAGTGAACGTCCGTCGGCAGTGATTCGCGGGGCGATAAACCCGCTGTAGGCATTCGCCCAGCCTGGTCGCCCCGATGCCAGCTGTATCTCCCCTGTCTCGAGGTCCAGCACATAGAGGTCCGCCCCTGGGCGGGTATCCGCCGGCAGCAGGTGCGCATCCGACCTGAAGACGACGAATCGCCCGTTCGCGCTGATACTGGCGGTGGCCGGGTCGAGCGGACCGCTGAAGGAGTCGCGCTGGGGAATGGAGACGATGCGCGTGCGTTCACCTTCGGCGACCTCGCGCGCCACCTGGCGCCCGGTCTCCACGGCGCGGCACGACTCACCGACGGTTCCTGTGTGGCGGAGGCCGCCGCAGGCGTCCCCTCGCAAGACCACGTCATCCAATGCCTCGATCACATGCTCGATCTCATGCGCGATGAGCTCGACGGCCTCTCGAGGGAACAGGATGACGATCTCGGCGGTCACCACCGCACCATCTCTGCGATCCATCCGGGTGAAGGCCCGGACGTCGGATCGTGTGCGAGGGGCGTCGGCTCGTATCGTGATGCGGAGAGTGATGTCCCGTGCCAGGCGGGAATACTGCCGTCTGAAGGTGGGGGAGGTCCGCCACATCCGATCGATGACGGGCTGGAAGACTCCTGCGTTCACGTTCGCCGCCGGCGGCTGTGCCGCAGGCCGCCCGTCCGTGCGCCTCCAGGCACCGAGCTCGGGTCGGTCGAGGATGTCTCCCCAGCCGGGAGCGTTCTGGGCGGCAAGCCGCGGGGGGACAAGCGTGCCGATGATGAGGATGCACGAAAGGACTGTCTGGCGAACGGGCGCGACCATGCGGGACCTCCTCGGGTGTGGTGCGAGGATCGTCCGCCGCCAGGGTCCATTCAATGCACCGCCGGTGACATGTGGGTCGAAAGAGCGTCAGACGCGGGTCACAGGAAGGTAACACGGCAAAAGCAGAGGCTCTACCGTGTTTCGAGGCGTCCGCTTGGTTACAGCGTCTTCCGCCAGCGCTCCCAGTCCTGACGCAATCTCACGAGCAGCGCGTCAAATTCTGCATGCCCTTTCAAAGCCGCGAGGCTTTCGTCCTTCGAGAACCGCGGATACGACGGGTAGCCCTCGTTGACGGCCCTGTTCAACCACAGCAGGGCCTCGTTGTAGCGTCCGAGAAGGGCAAGCGCACTGCCAATGTGAAACTGCGCGTGATGCAGGTGTGAGAGGGCGGTCGAATTCCCTGCAGCAGGAATGACTGCCGATAGCATGCGCTCAGCGTCGTCGAACTGAGTGAGTCTGGCGTAGACGACGGCCCGCAAGGCGATGGCCCCAGCGTCGGCGTCGGGATTTTTGGGGTCAGCCGAACTCGAGCGCGAGAGCAGCTGCAACGCCTCCGTCAATCGCCCCAGCGCAACCAGCCCATCAGCACGGCTGTAATCAGCGACACGGCTGGCCTTGCCATCGAGTTCGCGGCGAAACTCCTCCAGACGGCCATCATCAATGAGGGCACGGAGGCGACGGTCGCTTGGTTTGGCATCCGAAGGGTCGAGCCGATGCGCCTGGTCGTTCGCATCCACAGCCTTGTCCGTAAGCCCGATGTGGTAGTACACCTTCCCAAGTTCCACATACGCTTCAGCCAAGTTGGGATTGATTGACAGGGCGTGTCGCAGGTCGCCGACGGCTTGCTCGTGGTGAAATTCGTTGGCAACCGTCCATGAGAGCTGGGCACGCGCCAGATACGCTTCTGCCTGGTTCGGGTTGATTGCAAGCGCTCGCTTGATTTCGAAGAACGCCTGCTGCTCCAGGGAAGGCTCGGTCGCATCGTAGAAGAACCGCTGCGCATAGGCGCTGGCGAGCGCGGCGCGCGCCAGCGCGAAATTGCTGTCATGCGTCACCGCGCGTTGGAGCTCCTCGATTGCCTCGAATCGACGGGTTTCAGCTGTGGCTCCATCGTTCCTCGGGGATGAGCGTCCCTTGAGGTGCCACAAACCGCGCAGATAGGCCTCATACGCTTCCGGATTTCTGGTGCCGATGGACGGGGAAGTCTCCATTGATGCGACGCCAAACCTCTTTGAGATGGTCATGGCCACCTGCCGGGAGATCTCGTTCTGCACCGTCAATACGTCGGTCACCTCTCTGCTGCTGAAGAAGTCACTCCAGAGCGCCCTTTCGTCGTGCGCGTCGACGAGACTCACGTCGATCCGCACGGTCCCGCCATTCCGCTGCACAGAACCTCTGACGACGAGCCCGACTCCAAGCTCCCGCGCGACATCGCTGAGCGCCGTGCTGTCCCGATAGGCGAAGGCGCTGTTGGACGCGATGACGCGCAGGCCTCCCACTCGGCCCAGCTCTGTCGTGACCGCCTCCGTAATGCCATCGGCGAAGTACTCGTCGCCGCCGCCGATCGTCTTGAATGGAAGCACTGCCAGGGATGGAATCGCCTCGGGCGCGCGCAGGCGCCAGGATCCGGCGGTCCATACAGCCCCCAGCAGTAACAACCCGCCGCCTGCGATCACGGCAGCAGCGACCTTGGCGATCGCAGCCATCGAGGTCGTCCTCGAGCGGTGCCACCGAGCCGCCCAGCTCGCCCATGACACGGTTGGTGTTCCTTCCTGTGCCGGCAGGGCTGTGGATCCGGGCGCCGGATCTGTTGACACGGGCGGAGGAGCGTCATTTATTCGGATCCTCTCGACCGGCGCGATGAACCGATAGCCGCGGCGAGGGAGGGTTTCGATGTAGCGTGGTCCGTCCGCTGAGTCTCCGAGGGCCTCGCGCAAACGCCGCACTGCGGCATTCAGGCCGTGCTCATAATCCACGAACGTACCAGAGGGCCACAGCCGCTCCCGTAGTTCCTCCCGCGTGATCAGATCGCCCGGTTTGTCGAGGAGCCTCTTCAGAATCTGGATGGATTGATCAGGGACCTTGAGGCGTGTTGGGCCCTGCCATAGCTCATCGGTACACAGGTCCAACTCAAACGCGCCAAACCGACAGCGGCGGGAAGGAGCTTGTTGGTGCATCGCTCGTAGGCAGCAGAGACTACCACACCGGGAATGTCCCCCTCGCGTTCACTGCCCAACCTTGACTGCCGGGCCGGCGAGGGGTCCGCGACAAAGAGGCATGTGGCGGTCGGGTTGTCTTGACCGCGCCGCCCGATTGGCTATAAGCACTGCTCATCCATTCCGCCGTTCCTCGAGGGCCACCGTGACCGTCACGATCAAGTAGCCGTGCGACCTCGGCTCCAGGAGTGTCCCATGTGCCGCATGTTTCACCCCTTCCTCTGCCTCATCGTTGCGGGACTGTTCGTCTCCGGCTGCAACCGCGCCCCTTCGGACGACGACGCCTCCCGCCCAATTCCGTCTCGTCCCCCGAGCCGGCCGCAGCGTCGCGCGATTCCGACGACAAGCCCCACACGGACTTCGAGAGGCTGGCCGAGCGGCTGGTGAAGCAGAGCGCTGGCGTGCAGGAAGGGGAACACGTGCTCATCACGGGCGGCTCGCAGGACCAGGAGCTGCTGGAGAACATCGCCGTGCACGTGCACAAAGTCGGCGCCTTCCCGCTGGTGCCCCTGAAAGCGACCGGATGGCGAAGCGCCTGTTCGACGATGCACGCGCAGGACTTGCAGCGCGACACGCTGATGCTGAAGCTGGCGGAGCACATGGACGCCGTGATCACCGTGAGCAGTAATCTCGAAGACGGAGTGTTCGCCGGTGCGGATCCGGCGCGCGCGGCCGCCCGCGCGAACGCGGGGCAGCCGGTCATGGAGGCATTCATCAAGCGGGGGTGCGGCAGGTCGAGGTCGCCGGCGGCGGTCGCGAGGGTGAAATTCATCCCGCGACTGATGGTGCCCACGTCGAACTGGAACGGCAGCCCCGGCGGCTTCCCCCTGAGATACGGCTGCAGGGGATCGAGCGCGCCCGCCAGCCAGGCCATGGCCGTCAAGTTCCAGCAGGTCGACGTGCCCGTGGAGACGGCGCAGTTGGTCCGCTTCCAGAATCGCGCCCTTATTGCCCTCGCCCTGCGCGGTTATCTGGAGCGGGGCCACCGGGGATAATCATGCCTTGCGCATATCTGTGGCCGAAGGAAGGCGACCGGGCAGAGACGGGCATCGCGCATCTGATTCGGACCTCATCCCGATTTCACTTCGGTTCCGCGGGAACTGCCCGATGAGCGGTGGGATTCGGCGATCGGCACCGGTGCGACGGCGATGGTGGCCGACTTCGCTCGGGAGATCGGCCGTGTCATCCACGAGGCTCCGCTGGGCACCTCTCTTGTCGGTGGCGTAACTGTCGGACGCGAGTCTTCCTCACGTGGAACTCCGTGAGCACGATCGGTATCCTGGACCCCCGCGTGCGCTGCTGGGTCCAGATGTGCTGGTCACGATGCCAGATCACGAATCGACGCTCGACAGCGCGTGGGACTTCGTAGCGGGGGCGGGGGTCACGACGCTCGTACAGGTACCCATGTTGCCTGTCGAGCTGCGCTCGGACGGATTACTGCATCCGATATAACTACCGTTTCGGGCCTGCAGACGGTGCGTGCGGCCGGCCGACGTCGGTTGCACCAGCGCCGGTCTGAAGCCTCGACTGTAGGTGCCACTACGGGTTGCTTCGGCCGCTCTCGTGTCCGCACCCGACCGATTCCGAAGAGGCTGGCAATCTGACCATCCCCGGTTAGGTTGTGACGCCAAGCAGCGTTTGCACCATTGAGGGGACCAGCTGGAGGCGGCTTGAGGCGGAACTGCACGGCGTCGAGCGCTCATGGCTCGAGAGTCGAGGGAGCCCCTGAGACACAATGAGACACGTTGCACGGGAGCGCACGAGAACAGGAAGGAGCAAACGGAGGCGGTGACGAATAAAACAGCGTGAAAACGCACGAAAGGGAGCGGAAGCGAACGCGTGCACCGCTCTCTGGACCACGTTATCGGGGTTCGAATCCCTGCCTCCCAGCCAGTCCTAAGTCCCTCCCTTTCAACCACTTGCATCTGTCGGCTGGAGATGATCGGCGAGTCTATTGGGCCACGTGACTCGGCGCCACGCGGTTCGTCTCGAAGTTG
>JACCXG010000033.1 GCA_013697225.1 Acidobacteriota bacterium | reverse complement strand
AGCTCGACCTCGCGGATGGCGGTCACCCGGACGCTCTGCCGGTCGGGGGCGCGGCGGGCGTTGCCTGCGGGTCGGTGCTCTCTTCCCGCGCCAGGAGACATCGCAATTTGCGCCCCGCCTCCCGAACCACCATCGTCGGGCAGTGCCAGAGGAGGGTGAGTGCCAGTTGACCCTGTGCCGCGCCGCGCTCCCCGGCGTGCCAGTCGCTGCGGAGGCGCTCGATCATGTACTCGCCGTACCACCTGCGCCACGTGCGCCGGCCGCGTCTGAAGTCACTCCGCAGGCTTGCTGGAGCCGCCTTGCTCTCCCGGCGCAGTACTTCGAGCGTGACCCGCAGCATCATGACGGGGTCGCGCGACATGCTGGCGTCGTGCTGGCGGTAGCGTGCCACTTCCTTCGGGTGGTACAGCACGCTCCCCGTACGCGCCAGCCGCAGGTACACGGCGTAGTCGGCCGCGGGTCCGAGGTCCCGCGGGAATCCACCGCACTGCTCGAGGGCCCTGCGCCGGAACATGGCGGCCGCCGGCGCCCAGACGAAGTTGTTCGCCAGCCACTGTCGATACAGCTGCGTCGTGTCGATGACGTGCCGCTCCGCGGGAAGCACACGGCCGTCCGCGTCGATGGACTGACAATTCCCGACAACCGCAGCGGCATGGGGAGACGAGATCAGCGCATCCACCCCGATCGCAACAGCATCGGGAAGGAGCTCGTCATCGGCGTCGAGCATGACAATGAACTCGCCGCGAGCGGCGGCGAGTCCGACGTTCCTTGCCTCGGAGAGACCTTTGTTCTCCTGCGAGATAACTATTGCGCCGAGACTTTTCGCAATACTGTGGGTGTCATCGGTTGAACCGTCGTCCACGACAATCAGCTCGACCGGTTCATAGGTCTGCTCTCTCACGCTTTTAAGCGCCGACGGCAAGAAGTCTCCCTGGTTGTAGCAGGGGATCACGACGGTGACGCACGGACGTACGGCTTGGGCGGTCATAGCAATACACACTGAGTCCTGGGGATCCAGCTGAAGGACTGTTTCTGCCGCCGAATCGAAGAGCAGACGGCGACCTGCATGGCTATCAGAGTGCCGGCTGCAATTCCCGTTCCGATAGAAGCGATTCTGCGCTGGCATCGGCGGATGAGCTAACTAACTGAGCAGGGTCGCCAGCCTGACGTACGCGGGGTCGATCGTCACACCCAGACCCGGGCCGCTCGGGACCCGCAGAACGCCCTTGACGCTCAGGAGCGGTGACGTCTCCGATGTGACGGGCAGTGTGTCGTTCCCGCCTTTGTACTCCTGGAATGGACCTGCGTTGGGGACGCAGGAAGCAAAGTGCGCCACGTACAGAAAGCCGAGCCCACCCCCGGACATGTGCGGCGTGCAGGGAATCCCTGCGGCAGCCGCCATCCGTGCGACTCGGATGGACCGTATGAACCCGCCAAAGTACAAGAGATCCGGCTGGACGACGTCGACGCCCTTGTGCTCGATCATCCAGCGAAAGCGCCGAAGGCTGCTCTCCTGCTCGCCGCCGGCCACGGGAATCGGCAGTGCATCCGCGATTCCCTTCGTTTCGTCGTAGTAGTCGAACGGCACCGGCTCTTCCAGAAAGGCGAGGCGGTGTTCCTGCATGACCTTCCCGATGCGCAGCGACATCGGCACATCGTACGAGCCGTTTGCGTCGGCATAGATGGTCATGCCGTCTCCGAACGTTTTTCTCGTGAGCGGGATCAACGCCAGATCCCGGCGCGTCGACTCGTCGTCATAGCGCATGCGGGCACCGAGGCGGAACTTGATCGCGCGTGCACCCGTCTCGTCAATGAGACGCTGCAGGTAGGCAACCTCCTCTGCGGGTGTGTTGCCGCGGTTGCCGCTCGCACGGTAGACGGCGATGTCGCGCCGGACCACGTCGCCGAAGAGTTCGCCGAGCGGCTTGTTGGCGGTCTTGCCGAGCAGGTCGAGCACGGCAGCCTCGACGCTCGCAACGGGCACCCAGAACGCCAGCCCCTGCCACTTGTAGTTGGAGCTGGCGAGATAGACGCCGTCGATGAGCGCTTCGAGGTCGCGGGCGTCCTTTCCGATGAAGAACGGCGCGACGCGGCGCGTCAGAATCGGCCAGGTCGTCTCGAGCACGTCCGGGTGGCCCACGGCAAGCCCCTCGGCCCCCTCTTTCGAGCGCACGCGCACGAGGAAATCGCCTGCGCCTTTGAGCAGCTCGATCGAGGCGATCTGGACGGGAGAGGGCCACAGATGCCGCCTGAGCACGGGCGCCTTCAGGGCAGCTTCTACCGGGCTCTCAGCGGCCGTGCCGGCACGTGCGTGCGCGGAGGGGACGACGGCCAGCCCGGCCGCCATGGTGGTGCCCAGGCGAATGAAGTCCCGGCGGTTCGTCGCGTGATCCACGGTCTCTCCTTTTAAGTGGACGGAGCTGCAGACTATATCGCACCGCCGGTCTTGCCGGCGTTCGGAGCGGGTGGTGGTGACATGAGCCTGTGCCTTGGCGGCCGGGCTCCAGGAAGGAG
>JACCXG010000252.1 GCA_013697225.1 Acidobacteriota bacterium | reverse complement strand
TCAACAGTACCAAGGCTCATTGAGATAGGGAATCGCGGCCCGCGGCAGAACGACCGCATCACTGAATCGCGGTGCAGCGAGTCGTGCGGCAGCGTGTGCGTCCTGGCTGATCTGCCGGAAGATCGCCCGGCGGTCTCCCCCGATTCGCCTGCCGACAAGCGCCTCGACGTGCCGCTGAAGGCAATCGACTTCCGGGTCCGGATGGCGCCACGGATACGTGAGCGAGGCCGGGGAGTAGGCCGGCGCCAGCGAGCGCACCTCCTCCAGTTCGAGGAGCCGCGATCCGTTCGTAATCAGCAGCCGGATGGCGAGCTGAATCGGCGCCACGTGCTCGACGAGCCCGAGGTGGTCGATGACCCGCAGCAACTCGCAGTAACCCTCCAGCGTCGTCCATGGCGTGAACGCCACGAACGTCGGGCGGAGCGAGACGCCGGCCGCCCGGCACAGCGCCACCGCCCGCTCGAAGTCCGCGCGCGTGTGTCCCTTCTCCAGCCTCGCCAGCACCTCGTCGTCGATCGACTCCACCGCGGAGGTGACGAAGAGGCATCCGGTATCGCGCAGGGGCGGGAGGAGATCGGCATGCCGCAGCAGATGCTCGACCTTGATCGTCACGTCGTAGGTGACGCCCGGGAACTCGGCGGCGAACGCGCGCAGCACGTCGGTCGCATGCCGCGGGCCATTGAAGAAATCAGGATCCCCGAACGTCACATGCTGCGCGCCGGCGGCCACCTGCGCGCGCACGTCGGAGATGACCTGCGCCGGCGGCACGACACGGAACCGCCCGTTGTACACAGGAACCACCGGGCAGTGACGGCAGCGATGCTTGCAACCGCGGCTCGCCTCCGTGTATCCGGCGGTACGCCGTTGCTCGCCGACCTGCAGCGTTGCGTACTCGGTGAGCGGCGGGAGCATGTCGCGGACCGGCGTGCGGAACCTGACGCGCGGGACAGGCGCACCGGGAGACGTGTCCGCCCTCGCTGGCGTACCCGCGGCCGCAAGGTCGGCGAGCGCATCCTCGAACTCGCCGCCGATGATGTCCGTTATCCCACGTTCCCGCAGCATGCCGGCGTTCAGCGGTGCATATAGCCCGTAGGCACACAGCCGGGCCGAGGGATTGAGGAGGCGGACGCGGTCGATCACCGGCCCGCTCAGCCGCGTGGCCGTGTGCATCGGGAGGAAGAACGCGATGAGGCTGCTCGTCCGGACGGCCTCTTCGTCCAGACGCTGTTTGGCCAGATCCAAGCAGGTCACCTGCACGCCCTGCTCCCCCAACGCCCCCGCGGCAGACGCGAGGCCGAACGGCTGGCGGCCCATGTCGTACGTGGAGATCAGGAGGACCCGCACGGGACCATTGTGTCACGTCGCACCGGCCCCCCCGGCGCCGCACATGGCCTGCTGAGACCCGGCGTGAGCGAACGCGCGCGGGGAAGAACCCCGCGACGCAGTTTGCTATGCTGTGCCCAGAATGGTCCTCGAGAAATACCGCCAGAAGCGCAATTTCACGTCCACTCCGGAACCGGCTGGAGACGTGACGCTGGCCGCCGAGCGCGCGCGCAAGGCCAGCTCGGGGACGGGGCTCTTCTTCTGCGTCCAAAAACATCTGGCCAGCCACCTCCACTACGACTTCCGCCTCGAGCACGAAGGTGTGCTGCTCTCGTGGGCCGTGCCCAAGGGGCCTTCCCTCGACCCGAAGACGAAGCGCCTCGCGATGCAGACGGAGGATCACCCTATCGAGTACGGCACGTTCGAAGGAGTCATTCCCGAGGGGTATGGCGCCGGCATCGTGATGCTCTGGGACCAGGGCACGTGGAAGCCCGAGGTGGACGACGTGGCCGCGGCGCTGAAGAAGGGTGACCTGAAGGTCACGCTCGACGGATACAAGATGAAGGGATCCTGGGTGCTGGTGCGGACCGGCGGCCGCTACGGTTCACGCTCCGGCGGGGACGCGCGAAGCTGGCTCCTCATCAAGCACAGGGACGAGTGGGCCGGGGAACTGGACATCACCGAGTTCGCCCCCCACAGCGTGAAATCCGAAGGAGACTTCGAGGACATCCTGGCCGCGGACCGGCCCGACGTCTGGATCTCGAATCGTCCCGCCAAGGGTGGGGAAGCCGGAGCGATGTTCGCGAAGATTATCGAACGGGCGGCCGCCCTGAAGATCGCCCGGGAGGAAGGGCGCACGTCCCCGCCGGCGGCCGATGCGCCGCCTGCGGCCAAGAGTGCGACAGCACGCGCGCCAGAAGCGAAACGCCCGGCGGCGCAGAAGAGTGGGTTGAAGAAGCCGCGGACGCGCAAAGCGTCCGCCCCGCGGAAAGAAGCGTCCGGGTCCCGGAAGAAGGTCCGCGCGTGAACGGCGGGGCGCGGATGTAACATCAGTGCTGGTGAGAGCTACATGAAGAGAGAAGACGTCATCCTGTTCAGTGGTGCCGCCCCCGGGGCCGAGGCGGAATTCGGCGCGTGCGCGGAGCGGCACGGCATCGAAGAGGTGAACTTCACGTTCGACGGCCACACCGAGGCGCGGCGTCGCGGCATCCGCGTGCTCAACCACGAGGAACTGCAGGCCGGCGACATCAGCCTCGAGTACGTCTCACGCCTGATGAACCGCCGGTACACCGACAGCCCGACCCTGCGCAAAATCCTGCAGACCCTGTGGTATCAGGTGAACAGCGGGCAGGAGATCTACGTCATCGGCATCATTCAGGAGGACGGCGCCGTGCGCGGCGGCACCGGCTGGGGCGCCGAGTTCGCCAAGCTGTGCAACAAGCCGCTCTTCGTGTTCGATCAGGAGAAGGACGGCTGGTTCCAGTGGTCCGGACACGACTGGACCTCCCGCGACGGCGACGTCCCCGTGGTCACTCATCATCACTTCACCGGCACCGGCACCCGCAGGGTTCAGGAAAACGGCAAACGCGCCATCGAGGAACTGTTCACCAAATCCTTCGGCCGGTGAGCTTTTCCCTTGGCCCTTTTCCCTTCTCCGTTTGTCCCTTCTCCCTTTCCATCGCGCCCTTCCCCGCCAAGTCACTACCCCCCCTCCAGCTCCACCCACCGCTTGAGCAACCCCTCCAGCTCCCGCGCGACTGCGTCCGCTCGCGCCACGACGGCGCGCATGCGGTCGGCGCCAGCCTTGTAGAAATCGGGCGCCTCCGCTTCGGCCCTCAACCGTGCCTGCTCCTCTTCGAGCGACTCGATCGCCGCCGGGAGCCCATCGAGCTCGCGCGCTTCCTTGAACGTCAGCTTCCGCCTGGCGGGCCTCCCCTCCCCCGTGGTGCCGGCTGCTACGTCATCTCGATCCCCGGCCGGATTGGATCGCCCCGGAACTGGTGGTGTTTCGCGGGACCCCGCCTGCAAGCTGCGGCTCTGGCGGAGATAGTCCTCCCACCCGCCAACGTATTCCGCCACCTTCCCTTCCGCTTCGAACGCAAGCGTGCTCGTGACGATGTTGTCGAG
>JACCXG010000360.1 GCA_013697225.1 Acidobacteriota bacterium | reverse complement strand
GCGGCACCGATCGCCCAGCCCGCCACCCCCCCCGAGATCCGGCTGATCCTGCTGATTGCGGTGGATCAGCTGCGCTACGACTACCTGACGCGGTTCCGGGATCAGTACAGCAGTGGCCTGGATCGGCTGCTGCGCGGGGGAGCGGTGTTCACGGATGCGCACCTGGAGCATTACCCCACCGTCACGGCTGTCGGTCACGCCACGATGCTGACCGGGGCAACCCCGTCCGTCAGCGGCATCGTGGGGAACGACTGGTTTGATCGTGAAAGTGGAAAGACGATCACCAGCGTCACCGACGGGACGGTCACACCCCTCGGCTCCGACACCGGTTCGGCCGCGTCTCCCCGCCGCCTGCTGGTGAGCACCGTGGGCGACGAGCTGAAGATGGCCTCCGCGGCGGCCAAGGGCTCGCCCGAGGCGCCTCGCGTCATCGGCGTCTCGCTGAAGGACCGCTCCGCGATCCTGACCGCCGGCCGCAGCGCGGATGCCGCGTACTGGTGGGACACGCGGTCGGGACACTTCGTCAGCAGCACCTACTACTTCGAGGCGCTGCCGGCATGGGCCAGTGCCTTCAACGCGCGCAAGATGGCCCACTCGTACGCCGGGAAGCACTGGACGAGTCTTGGCGCCGACTCAACGGTCCTTCGCGAGATGCCGGCGGAACCGGGGGAGCCGCTGTACTCCGCCGTCAACGGCAGCCCGTACGGCAACGACCTGCTCCTGGCCTTCGCGGAAGAAGCCCTGGCGCAGGAACGGCTCGGGCAGCGGGGGGTCACCGACGTCTTCTCGGTGTCCTTCTCCTCCAACGATTCAATCGGCCACACCCACGGGCCGGATTCGCCGCAGGTCCGCGACGTGACGATCCGGACCGACCGCAGCATCGGCCAGCTGCTCGATCGCGTCGACGCGCTCGTGGGGCTCCGCCACACGGTCGTCGTGCTCACGACAGATCACGGGGTGGCGCCACTGCCCGAGACGCTGAAGGACCAGGGGCTGACCGGCGGGCGGATGACGTCCAAAGACATCAGCGGAGCGATCCAGCAGGCGCTCGACAAGCGGTACCGCAAGGGGGACTGGGTCCTGGCGATGGCCGGCTCCTCCCCGTACCTGAACTACGAGCTCATCGAAAAGGGGCGCTACGATCCGGCCGAGGTCCGGCGGGTGGCGGCTGCGGCGGCCTCCACGGTGCCCCACGTGACGCGCGTCTACACGCGGGATCAGCTGCAGCAGGGGCACGTGGCCGGCGACCGGTTCGGCAGCCGCGTCCTGCGCGGGTTCAACGAACAGCGCTCAGGCGATCTGGAGATCCTGCTGGAGCCGTACTGGATCCGCCAGGCCACCGGCACGAGCCACGGCACCCCGTACAACTACGACTCGCACATTCCCCTCATCCTGATGGGACCCCGTATCACGCCTGGCGAGTACGCGGACCACGTGGCGCTGAACGACCTGGCTCCGACGCTTGCGACGCTCCTCGGCCTCTCCTCTCCCTCGGGCTCCTCAGGGCGGGTGCTCACCGAAGCCCTGACCGCACCTGCGGCCGGACGCCGGATCACCCGGCAGCAACCCTGACCTGACGGCCCGCCGCGAACCTCCGATCACTGCCACATGCCTCCCTGGATGGCCCTGGCCGCCGGCCTGATCCTCCTCGTCGGCGGCGGGGAACTGCTGGTCCGCGGCGCGGCGCGCCTGGCCACCATCTACGGGCTCTCTCCGCTGGTCATCGGCCTGACAATCGTTGCCTTCGGCACCAGCGCGCCGGAGCTTGCCGTGTCGCTCCAGGCAATCCGCGCGGGGGCGGGCGACGTTGCCGTCGGCAATGTCATCGGCAGCAACATCTTCAACATCCTGTTCATCCTCGGGGCCTCGGCGATTCTCGTACCGCTGACGGTCACCCGTCGGCTCATCTGGATCGAAGTGCCGATTGTGATTGGCGTGTCGCTCCTCGTCGTGCTCTTTGCGCTTGACGGGCGCATCGGCTCAGTCGACGGGCTGGTGCTGCTCGGGGTGGCTATCTTCTACACAGGATGGCTGCTCCGTACAAGCTCCGCGGACACCACTGTAGAAGAGGGCGGGGAGGCCGGGCGCAGCGAGGGCGCCGGGGCATTCGCCTCGGCGATGACCGCCCTTGCCGGCCTGGGCCTGCTGGTGCTTGGCGCCCGCTGGCTCGTGCAGGGGGCCGTGGCGATCGCCCAGGCCTTCGGCGTCAGCGACGTGGTCATCGGCCTTACGATCATTGCTGCCGGAACGTCACTGCCGGAAGTGGCGGCCTCCATCGTGGCGGCGCTGCGCGGGCAGCGTGACATGGCCATCGGCAACGTGCTCGGCAGCAACATCTTCAATCTCACGGTGATTCTCGGCATCACGGCGATGGCAGGTGACGGACTGGGGATTGCTCCAGGCGTCCTGCATTTCGACCTCGTGGTGATGACGGCCGTGGCTGCCGCCTGCCTGCCCATCTTCTTCACGGGTCACACGATTGCCCGCTGGGAAGGGGCGCTGTTCCTGGGATACTACGCCGCCTACACCCTTTACCTCGTGCTGGACACCACGAACCACGAGATGCTGCCGGCGTTCAGGGACGCCATGGTGTTCTTTGCCCTGCCGATCACCCTCATCACACTGCTCGTGCTGGCGGGGCGCGCTGCATGGTCGTCGCCGGCGGACCGCTGAAATGCGGAAGACGCTGAAATGCGGAAGAGCGGACGCTCAACCTTCCCGCAGGAGCGTTTCCAGCAGGATGATGCCCGCTTCGGCAGAGGCGTGCTCCCGACGCAGTGTGTCCTCCATCTCACCAGCCGGCGGCGTCCAGCCTTCCAGGATCACGCTGCGGCAGCGTCCGGCAGCCGCCACCCTGCGTATCGTCTCCGCGATGGGCAGCTGGCCCTCCCCGAGCGGGCGGCCCTCGATGACGAACCCCATCTTGTGCGGCAGGCGCCTGATTGCCACGTCCTTCACGTGCAGGTTCAGCGTAA
This sequence comes from Acidobacteriota bacterium, assembly GCA_013697225.1. Lineage (GTDB taxonomy): Bacteria > Acidobacteriota > Vicinamibacteria > Vicinamibacterales > 2-12-FULL-66-21 > JACCXG01. Next base: position 5,554 of record JACCXG010000360.1, on the reverse strand, counting down.
GAGGGGCCAGAATCTCCGACACGTAGCCGAGCCCCTCACCGGCCCCCAGGGAGTTGGCCGTGTCGAGGCAGATGCCCACGCGCGGGCTGCCTACCGCCTCGATGATCCCCCGCAACGTGGCGGCCCCGTGCCTGTCGTGATTCTCGAGCGCCAGCGACACCCCCGCCGTCTCGAGCTCCGGCAGGCCGTTCCGCAGCAGCGCGGTGAGCTCGTTCGGCGAGGGAGCATGACCCTGGGCATCGGCCACGAACCGCAGCAATGACACGCCGCAGCGGGCACAGAGCAACAGATACGTGCGGAGGTGCTCCTCGGTAAGACCGGCGGCGCCGAACTCGAGCTCGATGCCCGCGTCCGCGGCGGACTCGATGAGCGTGGCCAGCCGCTCCGGGGACATCTCGTGGACCGGCAGGTTGTCGCCGAGCTGCACGACCTGCACCCCGTGCCGGCGCGCAAACGCAAGCAGCGTCGTCTCGCTGAAGGCTCCCCTCGCGTCCTGCACCGCCCATCCGAAGGCAAAGGAACTGACGCCGCGCCGCATCGGTATGTGGCGCCCTTCAGCGGGTGGTGATGTCGCGCACCTGCTCGCGGATGTCGGGCAGGTCGAAAATCCGTTGCCAGTTCTCCTGGAACACTACGGAACGGGCGCGCTTGCTGATCTTGTAGGCCGCGTCCGAGAAGGTGCCGTTGACCTCCCCGAAGAGCACCGCGATTTGAATCCGAAGGTGGCCGAGCACGAAATCACGCACCGCTTCGGCGGGCACACCGGCGGCAACGAGCCGGTCGTGCCCCTCCTTCACCGCCTCCATGCACGTTTGAGTCAGCGTCTCCACGAGGGCTGGCTCCAGCATGGCCATCTGCTCGAGCGTCACACGATGCACGCGGCTCACCGGTGCGTACATCGCCGTCGAAATCTCCTCACCCAGGCGGTAGTGGGCGTCGGTTCCGTACATCAGCGCACAGACGACCGGCTGCTTTGCCGAGATACCGCCATAGAAATCCCGGAACGCCTCCTCTGTCGGCTCCCAGTTGAAGACGGAGGGATGGCAGGGATGAGCGACGACGCAACCAATGTCGTTCCGGGCGGGCACCTGGCCATCGAGCGGGGCTGCCGGATCGAGTGTCATCAGCAGCGCGCCTGCCTTCATCCGCGGCACCACGCTGCCCGCGATCTCCCCCATCAGCACGTCAGGGACGGCCAGGATGACCACGTCGGCATCCGGCAGCGCGGTGTCCGCATCCGAGACCTGGACACCCCGCGTCCGCAGGTTCTCGAGTCCCTTCGGCGACACCTCGAGATAGTCGACAGCGTAGGATCCCTTGACGAAGTTGTCGGTGATCCGGCAGCCCATCTTGCCGCCGGCCCCGACGAGCGCAATTCGAGTGGCCATACAGATGTCCTACTTCCTGGTGCCCGGAGGCGGATATCCCTTTGACTCGTCGTCCAGAACGAGCACCCAGTCGAGCATCTCCCCCTTGTCGGGCGGTGTGAAGGTCCGCTCGCCGGTGTTGGCGAACGTGCCAATGGCGGTGGCCTCACCTGACCTGGGATTGAACCACCAGGCCTTCACCTTCCCTCCGGTGATCGCGTTCATCCGGACCGCGAACGGCCGGCTGGCAGCCGCGTACACCATCGCATAGGTGCCTTCGGTGTCCCGCGTCGAGACGAAGCGGTACCGGCCGGCGCCGGGCACGCTCGTCGGGATCGGATTCGGGGCGATTACCTCCTGATCGGGAATGCGCGTCAGGAACGGGCGCGACTCCATCAAGGCACGGCCATGCTGCATTTGTGCGGCACCGGGCTGATCGATCGCTTCGAACCAGGGCATCAGCGGGTTGTTGATTGGCTTCCGCTCCGGCGTCCACATCTGCCAGACGGAATGGTGGCCGTAGGTATGGCCGAAGGCGCCGGTGAACAGATTCCAGTAGAGCGGCCGGCGCACGTCTCCGGAGATCGAGTGCCCGAGCTTCTTCGCATCGAAAGAGACGGGATGATCCTCATAGATCGGCTCGCCGTCCAGCACGGGTTTGACCGGAGTGCGTTCGTAGTCGGCGCGCGTTTCCTCGTACCGGCCGGTGAACTCGGGAACATGCCCGTTCTGCCGCATGTTGAAGTCCAGCCACTGGTCATCATGGAACCAGGTAGACGAGCCGTTGCCGCCGGGAGGGTGCAACGTCATGAGGTGGGCGCCGCCGTCACCCGCGCGGACGCCGCGTGCCATGGCCCTGATGATGTCCCGCTGCGCATCCGATTCGACGGGCCGGTCGCCGCCGAGCAGCCAGATGATGTTCGCCCCTTTGTAACGGGCGCCCAGCCACTCGCCGTAGCGCTGGGCGTTATCCGTTGTGAAGATCTCCGGCCCTACGCCCCACTTCTTGTTCCACTTGTCTCCCCAGGTCGGGAGCATGCCTACATAGAGCCCGAGCTCGTTTGCCTTCGCTACGATCCAGTCCACGTGGGCGAAGTATTCCTCGATGGGCTGGGTCGGGTCGTCCTTCCGGAGCGGGACATGGCCGTACGGGTTGGGGTCTCCCAGACCGTCGAGCTCCGCCAGGACGACCGCCTGAATCACGGTGAACCGGCGCTCGGCCCGATTCCGGAGATACCGTTCCGCCTCTTCGCGATTGAGCCGGTGAAACAGCTCCCACGCTGTGTCGCCGAGCCAGAAAAACGGTTGCCCGTCGGCGGTAACGATGAACCGTTTGTTCTCTGAGATCTTCAGCGCGGGCAGGGGACCGGCTGCCGCCGGGAGGACGCCGGCTCCTGCAAGAGCGGCAATCACCGCAAACGCCAGCGTACGGGAGAGTCGGTTTGGCATGCGCTGGAAGGTACACCACCACCGGAGCCGACCGCCAGCAGAGAAATGCCGCCTATGCGTCCACACGAATGACCCGGCGTGTGAGCCTCGCCGCAAGCCGGCTCCTCGCACTGTCGACGGCCACCGCGAGGAAGATGATGGTGGCGGTGATGAGCGGGTACAGATATGGATCGGCCTGCACGCTAACGAGACCGCTGAAAATCGTCTTGATTAGGAGTGCGCCCACCACCGTGTCCGGAAGCACTCGTCCCCGGCCGCCGTAAAGGCTGGTGCCCCCGAGCACGCTCGCGGTGATCGCATCGAATTCGTAGAACTCCCCGAACCGCGGGGAGACCGCGCCCAGCCGCGCGAGCGCCAGCAGGCCACCCAGCCCGGCGCACGCGCCGCTGATGACGTAAACCGCCGCAATGAGCCGCCGGGTTGGGAGCCCGGCCTTCCTCGCCCCCTCCGGATCCGCCCCGAGGGCATAGAGGTAACGTCCGAACGGGGTGGTGGAGAGCACGCACTGCCCCGCTACAGCGACCGCCGCCGCGGCCCAGACGGGCAGCGGCAGACCAAGCGGCTCGCTCGCGCCGATCACCAGGAAGCTTTCGGGAAGGTTCATCGCACGCGTTTCGGTGATCCAGCGTCCCAGGCCACGGCCGATGTACAGGGTCGCCAGCGTGGCCACGAACGGCACCAGTCCGAACCTCGAGACCAGCAGCGCATTGACTCCGCCCCCGGCCACGCCAATCGCCACCATGACGGCTATCGAAACCGGGAGCGGGTAACCGGCAATCGCCAGGTGCCCTGCCACCCCGGCGCCGATGAACATCAGGGCGCCGACCGAGAGATCGACACCAGCGGTGAGCAGTACGAAAGTCATCCCTACCGCGACGATGACGGTGGGGGCGGCCTGCGCAAGAATCTGCGCGGCGTTGGCGGCCGTCAGGAACCCCGCCGACTGTGTTCCGAAAAGCAGGATCACGGCCAGGAAGAGCAGCAGGGGCGCCGCCTCGAGCAGGCGCAGGGCAAGGGGGCGCGGCATCACCCTGACACCCGCACCGGCAGTGCCGCACGCAGCAGATCCTCGCGGACGAAACGGTCGCGTGGGAACTCGCCGCCGATCTCTCCCTGGCGCATCACCAGGATGCGGTCGCAGATCCCGGTGAGCTCCTCGAGCTCGGACGAGATCACCAGCACGCCGGTGCCCGTATCCGCCAGCCTGTGCAGCAGCTCGTAGATCTCCCCCCGGGCGCCAACATCGATGCCGCGCGTAGGCTCATCGAGGATCAGCACACGAGGGGGACGCAAGAGCCACTTCGCCAGGATGACCTTCTGCTGATTTCCGCCGCTCAGTCGGCCCGCAGGGAGGTGCGGCGCCGCGCGGGTCAGCCGGACGTCCGTGCTCATGCGCGCCACCTCCGCGCGGAGGGCGGCCCGATCGATCAGGCGAAGCGGCGTGCGCGTGAGCGCGGCCAGGTGCACCAGCGTCATGTTGTCGGCGACCGGCGCCTCCAGGCAGAGCCCGTCCTGGCGGCGATCCTCCGTGACGAATGCCAGCCCCCGCCGTATTCTCTGCGCAGGACCACCGCTCAGGGGGCGCCCCTCGAGCAGCACATCACCCGAGGTGTGCCGATCCAGCCCGAACAGCATGCGTGCAAGCTCCGAGCGGCCGGCGCCCATCAGGCCGAATACACCGAGCATTTCCCCGCGGTGCAGGGTCAGTGAGATCTCGTGCGCGACAGAAGGCTCACCGAGTCTGCGGACCTCGAGGAGGGGCTCCTGGTTCCCCGGCGCGCGGACCGGCGGGTACAACTGCCGCACTTCACGCCCCACCATGAGCGCCACCAGACTCTGCACCGAGAAGGTGCTGGCACTGCCCGTACCTGCGACCTGGCCGTCCCGCAGGACGACCACACTGTCGCAGATCTGAAGTACCTCCGACAGCTCGTGGGAGATGAAGATGATGGCCAACCCCGCGTCCTGGAGCTCGCGAAGGAGCGAGAGCAGGCGGCCCCGCTCAACGGCACCGAGGGAGGTTGTCGGCTCGTCAAGGATCAGCACACGAGCCTGGGCTCCTATGGCACGCGCAATCTCGACCAGCTGGCGCTCTCCCGCCGTGAGTCGTTCCACCAGCATGTCGGCCCGCTGCGACAGCCCGACGCGCGCGAGAAGGTCCGCCGCCTGGCGCACCGACGCCCTCCTGTCGATCCACGGCAGCCCCCAGCGGCGGGGGAACCGGGTCAGGTGCAGGTTCTCGGCAATGGTCAGGTTGCCGAAGAGCGTCAGTTCCTGGTGCACGAAAGCGATGCCGGCGGTACGTGCATCTGCCGGCGTGCGCGGGGAGAACGGCTGTCCGCCGACAGAGATCGATCCGGCATCCGGCTGCACGTTCCCGCCAAGGATGTTCATCAGCGTGGACTTGCCCGCGCCGTTCTCCCCGACCAGCCCGAGGATCGAACCGGGGGCCACCTCCAGCGTGATCCCTCGCAGCACCGGCACGCCGCCGAATGCCTTCTGGATGCCCGCCATTGCCACGGCAGCGTTCATCAGGACCTTCCCCGGCGGCGGACGCGCCAGGCGTCCAGCAGCGCAGCAGCGAGGATCACCAGCCCTTTCACGATCGTGATGGCGAAATCGGAGAGGTTCATCAGCGTCAGCCCGTTGCCGACGAGCGCCAGGAACAGCACGCCGAGCGCCGTCCACCCGATGCGTCCCCGTCCGCCCGACAGGCTCGTGCCGCCGATGACCGTGGC
>JACCXG010000345.1 GCA_013697225.1 Acidobacteriota bacterium | reverse complement strand
GCGTTCGCCGGCCCGGGGCCGGTAGAGAATCGCGCTAGGCCGATCACGCCGGAGAACCCGATCCCCCGGCGCACGTATTACGTAAGCCCGCAATATCCGGTCGAGGCAGCCCATGTCGAGGCGCGGGCGGTCGTCACCGTCCGGGTCACGCTCGATGAATCCGGGGGGCTCGCCGAGAGCCGCGTGACAGGGATGAACCTGACGGCATCGAACTTCACCTTCACGATCCAGTTCTCGAGTGGAGTGACGCCTGGTCCTGAGTCCGCCGGGACATCCGACGCACCGATTCACAAAATGGAGCGGCTGCTGAAGTCCGTCGTTGACGCCGCCCACCAGGCGGACGCCAGACGAGCCATGCACGCCATGGGCGTGGAGGCTGTGCGTGCGGTGAGCCAGTGGCAGTACGACAGGCCGGCGGACGGCCCCATCAGCTTCGACGTGGTCGTGCAGATGGCCCCGGAGTCTGACGGGCCCGAGCGGAACAGAATCACGCGTCAGGACGGGCTGCCCGGTGGAGACGCTCCCCAGTGGGGAGACGCCCTGCGCGTCGGCGGGAACATCAAGCCGCCCATGAAGACGCGGCACGTCGCCCCGGTCTATCCGCAGGACGCCCAGGACGCCGGGGTCACCGGCGTCGTGATCATCGAAGCACGCATCGAACCGGACGGCACCGTCGGCGGTACGCGTGTGCTCCGTTCGGTTCCCATGCTGGATGAAGCAGCCGTCGATGCCGTCCAACAGTGGACCTTCACCCAGACGCTCCTCAACGGCCAGCCGGTGGCGTTGATCATGACCGTAACGGTGAACTTCACGTTGCAATAACCGGTTCACAGGTCGCCAGTTACCAGTTACCACCAGTTCCCACTTGCCAGTAGGCCAGTTACCAGTCCCCAGTTGCCAGGTACCAGTTGCGACCAGTTGCCGGTTACCAAGTTGGCAGTTGGCAGTTGGGCGTTGGGCGTTGGGGGTTGGGAGTTGGGCGTTTGGAGTTGGAAGTTGAATCAGCTCCCCTCCGACTCCCCCCAGATACGGGCGAGGTTCACAATGACTTCGACCGCCTTCTCCATGTCTTGTACCGAAACCCACTCGAGCCTCGAGTGGAAGTTGTGCTCTCCCGCAAACAGGTTGGGCGTCGGCAGGCCCATGAACGACAGGCGGGAGCCGTCTGTTCCGCCGCGAATCGCCCGTTCGACCGGTTCGATCCCGGCGCGCCTCATCGCCTCCCGCGCGCGCTCAATCACGTGCGGGTGCCGGTCCAGCACCTCCCGCATGTTGCGGTACTGCTCCTCGACGTCGATATCCAGCGTCGCACCGGGGTGCGCCGCGACAACTCCGCGCGCTATCCCTTCGACCAGCGACTCTTTCTCCTTCAGCGCGGAGGTCACGAAATCCCGGATGAGCACGCGGACCCGCGTCCGATCCACCGATGCGTCGAAGACGTACGGGTGCACGAACCCTTCGTAGCCCGAAGTGGTCTCGGGTGACATCGCCTGCCTGGGCAAGCGGTCCACGAACTGCGCGGCCACCCGGATCGCGTTCACCATCTTCCCCCGGGCGTAGCCAGGGTGCGTATTGAACCCGCCGAATGTCAGCGTCATCGCGTCGGCCGAGAAGCTCTCGTATTCGAGCTCTCCCCGGCTGCCCCCGTCCAGCGTGTAGGCGCACACCGCACCGAAGCGCTCCACGTCGAACCCGTCTGCGCCGCGGCCGATCTCCTCATCCGGGGTGAACGCGATCCGGATGCGCCCGTGCGGGATCTCGGGGTGGCGCATCAGGAAGTCGGCCGCCGTGACAATCTCCGCCACTCCCGCCTTGTCGTCCGCCCCGAGCAGCGTCAGTCCCGACGCCGTGACGATGTCGTCCCCGATCCGGGCGGCCAGGGGGGGATTCTCGTCCGCGCGGAGCACCGCCGCGGGGTGGTCGGGAAGGACGATGTCGCGTCCGTCGTAGCGGGGATGGACGAGCGGTCGGACACCCGCGCCCGGCATCTCGGGTGAGGTGTCCACGTGGGCGATGAAGCCGATGACGGGCGCATCCGCCATGGTGGTCGCCGGGATCGTCGCCATGACACAGCCCTGCGCGTCCACCACAGGGTCGGACAGCCCGATGCCACGAAGCTCCTCGACCAGCATCCGCATCAGCACCTCCTGTCCGGCAGAGCTCGGCCGGGACGGTGACGCGTCGTCTGCCCGGGTGTCAATCGCAACGTACCTGAGAAAGCGCTGGAGGACGGACATGATCTCCTGTGTGCCGCACGCGCAGGTCGGCCTTGCGCACGGCCTCGATGAACGACTGGTCGTCCAGTGCCCTGTCGGCGCGCGAGAGAGCGAGCACCGATTCGGCTGCGTGGACGACGGCGGCGAGACCACCGTGCTGGTAGGCGGCCCAGCTCGCGAACAGGTGCGCCGCCAGGAACGCTTTCGCCGCGTGCTCGAGGCGGGAGCAGGGCAGGTCCTCCGGTGGGGCTTCGGCTCGTGCGCGCGCAAACGCCTGCTTCATGTGCAAGGACAGGGAGCCTGCACCCGGGCTCCAGCGGCACGCATCCGCTGTCGCGGCGGAGAGGACGTTCAATGCGGCGCAGGGGGAGTATCCCCGTTTGCCGAGCGTGGCAACGGCCTCCGCTTCCCACATGGAATATCCGTCCAGGTCCATCAGCATGCCCGGGCGAAGGAGCGGCGGCATCACCGCCGTGGCATCGAGGCCCTCGGCTTCGCCGCCGAGGGTGAGGGAAGCGGGAGCCTCAACAATGGCGATGTCGCCGGCAGTCAGCAGCAGGCGTGCCGCCGTGGGACAGAAGTGGGAAAGAGTGATGAAGAGGCCCCTGCCGTCGCGCAGCGACACGCGTGGGAAGTTACGGCAGGCCACCGGCATCAGCCATGCGTCGCCATCACGTTGAAGGGCGCAGAGGCGCGTCCGGGCGTCGTCGAAGAACACGCATGCGCCGTCTGCCGTGGTGGCAAGCGTCGCGTCCCCGCCCGCCGCCCGGCGGATGAAATGGACCTCCCCCCTGTTCGCCGTGGGGAGCAGGCCGGAGCTGCGCAGCATCGACAGGCCTGCCGCATCCACGCTGATGGGCCAGCCCGCCGTACAGCAGGCGCCGGAGCTTTGGCACCGGTAGCCTGCGTGGAAGCTGAGACAGAAGGCGCGCACCGGGAGATCATAGCGGCCGCGGCTCACGCTCGCCCCGGTGCCGTGTCAATTCCGTAAGAGGGGTGTCAAAACGGAACAGCGCTGGAGAGCCCCCGCCCTCTGCCGCCGAACAAACGCCCCTTCCGCACAGGCCCGTCTCTTGCTGAGGAAGGGCCATCGCCATGTCGGAACGGGATACCTTCGGTCTGCGGCTGCGGCTCGAGCGTGAGTGGCGCGGCATCTCGCTCGAAACCATCGCGTCGGTGACGCGCGTCAGCCCGGAGCTCTGGGCGGGGCTGGAGGGGAACGACCTCTCCCGGTGGCCGAGCGGCATCTTTGCGCGGGCCTTCGTCCGTGACTACGCCCGGGCCGTGGGACTTGATGCCGACGAAGTGGTCGGGGAGTTCTGCCGCCTGTTTCCCCTTGCGGACCGCCGCGTGGAGCGCATACTCAAGGCACACGGCGAGCTGATTGGCCATACGGTGTCTCTTGACACGTCGATGGTGCCCGCCACGGGTGATCGGCGTGCGTCCGGCCGGCAGCTGGCGGAGGAGGCGCGTGCCCGGCGTATCCGCCTGGCCCCCCGCGGTGTGGCGGCCGGCATCGACACGGGAAGCGCACTGCTGGTGGGCTCCGCGGCCGCGCTCGTGCTCGGGACCGCTTTCTGGGCCACAGCCGGTGTCGTCGGGCTTGCCTATTACGGCGCCTCGACCGTCGTCTTTGGACAGACACCCGGGATCCGCGCGGTCGAGGCGCTGCGCCAGCGTGTCCCGGCCCTGTTCACCGTCCAGGATCACCGCGCCCCCGCCTGATCGCCCGGAACCTCCCCGCCCTTTCTTCCGCGCTTCGGTGTCTAATCCGGCAGGCGGCAGCAGTTCCGCCCCTCGTGCTCCGGCTCCCGGTGTATCTCTTTCTCACACGTCAGGCGCGCTCATGATGCGACCGTTCCTCTTGCGGCCCTTTGTTCTGCTCACCCTCTGCCTGGCCGCATCCAGCTTTCTGGCCGCGCAGACCACCCCAGCCCAGCCGCTCCGGGTCCTCAGCGCGGGGCCGGAAGGGGAGGTGGCCGCGCTAACGGAGGTGAACGAGATCCGGATCGTCTTCTCGGAGCCAATGGTGCCCCTGGGGCGGATCCCCTCGCGGGTGACCCCTCCGTTCGTCCGCATTACGCCAGCCATCCCCGGCGCCTTCCGGTGGTCCGGCGCCACCATCCTCGTCTTCACGCCCGATCCCAAGCGGCCGCTTCCACACGCCACTCGATACAACGTCGAGATCGACGCGACCGCGGTCGCGGTCAGCGGCAAGCGCCTGGCCAGCGCCCACAGTTTCAGCTTCACCACGCCGACGGTGAAGCTGCTGTCGACTGACTGGTATCGCCGCGGGGGCCGTGCCGGCGCGCAGATGGTGGTGCTGCTGCGTTTCAATCAGGGGGTGCGTCCGGCCGATGTCGCCCCCCACGTATCGGCGCGGTTCGAGCGTCACGACTGGCGTGTTCCGGTGCTGCCGGCCGACGCCCGCGCGAGGCTCGAGCGGATCGACCCTGGAGCGGTGAGCGACTTCACCGCAAAGGTGCAGGCGACCGATGCCGTTGCCCGATCCACGGCTCCGGTTAACCTGCGCGTGACGACCGACTGGGATCGGAAGCGATTCCCGCCAGCGGCCGACCTGGTTGCGCTCGAGACCGTCACGGAAGTGCCTCCCGAGGCATGGGTACGGCTGTCCGTGGCCCCGACCGTGCCCTCCCCGGCAGGCCCCGAGAAGCCGTCAGCGGCGGCGAGTTACACGATCGAGGCGGAGCACGCCTTCTTCGTGGACGGCTTCGATTGCACGAGCGAGTGCGTGCCGGAAGATGGCAACCCGATAGAGTTCCGGCGTCCAGTGACCGTGCCATCGTTCGCTGCAGCCCTGCGGGCTGTCGATGTGACCGCTGACACACCGGTGCCGGTGCCGAGGACGACCCCTCCCGCGGCGGAGAAGGCTGAAGACCCGGATGAGAGCCGCCATCTGCGGCTCGAGGACGGCGGCTACGAACGGCAGCCGCCGGCGCGAACCTATCTCGTCACCCTCGATCGAAGCCTCCGTTCGGGAGACGGGCAGACGCTCGGGTATACGTGGGCGGCGAACGTGGCGAACTGGCATGAGCGTGCGTTCACGAGCTTCGGTGACGGGCACGGCGTCTGGGAAGCCGGCGGCGGAACCATGCTCCCGTTCTATGCCCGGAACTTTCAGAACCTCACCCAGTGGATCTACCGGATCCAGCCGCGGGGGCTGATGCCGGTGATTGGGCAGTTACAGGGGGAAGAAGGGGCGCCGTTCAGCGTAGCGCCACCGGCAGAGGGCACCCCGCGACGGCTCTCGGCAACCCCCGACCGTATCCAGTCGCATGGCCTGGACGTCTCCCCCGCGATCGGCAGCGGCCCCGGTCTGGTCTGGGCGGCGGTGCGGGAGGGTGATCCCATACCGCGCTCCAGGCCTTACCTTGCGCCTGGCGGTGGGCCGAGAGTCCGCGCCTCCATCGTGCAGGTCACCAACCTGGGCATCACGGTGAAGGACAGTCCGCAGAACACCCTGGTGTTCGTCACGCGGCTGGATACCGGGGATCCGGTGCCGGGCGCGCGCGTCTCCATCATCCCTCCCGACAACGTGGTGTTCTGGGCGGGGACCACCGGCGCTGACGGCGTTGCCCTCGCCCCCAAGACGCCGCTGCGCGATGCCGAACGGTGGTGGAAGCTCTCCTTCATCGTCACGGCGGAGAAGGACGACGACGTCGCTTATGTGGGCAGCGACTGGAACGAAGGCATTCTGCCGTGGAATTTCGGACACCACTTCGACCTGGCCGAGGCGCAGCCGATGCTCCGCGGCACCGTCTTCAGCGATCGCGGCGTGTACCGGCTGGGCGAGGAGGTCACGTTCAAGGCGATCCTGCGCCACAACACGCCGGGGGGCGTGGCGCTCCTGCCGGCGGGTACGCGCGTCCTCGTCTCCATCCGGGACGGCCAGGACCGGCTCGTGGACGAGCGGACGATCGAGGTCAACGCCTGGAGCAGCGCAGAGTGGAAGGTCACGCTTCCCGGCGAGGGAGCGCTGGGGCGCCATTCCGTGCGGGTGATCCTCGAGCGCGACCGGCCACAGCCTCGCGCGCCGGAGAGCCTCCGCCCCGACGAAGGGCCGGGCCCGGGTCTGGACGATTGGGTGGACGGAGAGAAGTCCGTCTACGGGTCGTTCCTGGTCGCCGCGTACAGGCGCCCCGACTTTCGCGTGGACCTGACCTTGAGTGGCGGTGAGATGGCAGGCTCGCCAGTGAAGGGGAACGTTGTCGCCAGGTACCTCTTTGGCGCTCCTATGCCCGCACGCCCGGCGAAGTGGACGTGGACAGGTACACCGGGGGGGACTGCCCCCGCGAAGGTCCTCGAAGCGTTGCCGGATGCCGACCGCTGGCACTTCGTCGGGTACCGGTACGACCCGCTGGCGGCGGCGCCGGTGGTCAGCCGGGAGGTCACGACATCTGCCGCCGGGACCCTGAACGTCGAACTGCCGACGAAGCTCGACGCGGGGGTGCCGTACGTCTACACGCTCGAAGCGGATGTCGAGGATGTCTCACGGCAGCACCTCGCGAACCGCACGAGCATCACAGTACATCCCGCGCCCTGGTACATCGGCCTGCGGCGGCTCCCGTATCTGGTGGATCAGAAGGCGGGCCTGCAGACGGCGCTCGTGGGGGTTTCCCCGGCGGGAGAGATCGTGGACGGTGTTCCTGTCGAGGTCCGGCTCACGCAGGTTCAGTGGACGAGCGTACGCCGGGCGGAGGGGAACGGCTTCTATACCTGGGACACCGAGCGACGGGAGGTGCCGGCAGGCACGTGGACGCTGACAACCGGCACGACACCGGTTCCGTTCGACGCTCCGCTCGCGTCCGGCGGATACTTCGAGCTCGAGGCCACGGCTCGGGACGGCGAAGGGCGCCACGCCGTCACGCGGACCTCTTTCTATGTTCTGGGCAGCGGGTACACCGCCTGGCAGCGCTTCGACCATAACCGCATCGAGCTTGTGGCGGACAAGACACGCTACCGTCCGGGCGAGACTGCGCAGGTGATGATCCAGTCCCCCTGGGAAGAGGCAACCGCGCTGCTGACGACCGAGCGCGAAGGGATCCGCTCGCATCGACAGTTCCGCCTGACCTCGACCCAGCAATCCGTCCCGATTCCGATTGCGGAGGGAGACATCCCCAACCTCTTTGTCTCCGTGCTGCTCATCAAGGGGCGGAGCGCCGCAACTCCCATTGAAGGATCGGGTGAGGAGGACACGAGCGACCCGGGGAAGCCCGCGTTCAGGCTCGGCTACGTAGAGCTCCAGGTGGAGGACCGCTCGAAACGCCTGACCGTCGCGGTCTCGGCAGACAGGCAGGAATACCGTCCGGCGACGGATGCTCGTGTGCAGGTGGAAGTGGCGGACCATCAGGGACGTCCCTCGCCGAGCGAAGTGACCCTCTGGGCCGTGGACTACGGGGTGCTGTCGTTGACGGCGTATCGCACGCCCGATGTCCTCGCATCGGTGTATGTGCAGAAGGCGCTGCAGGTCATGAACAGCGACAGCCGGCAGCGCATCGTGAGCCGCCGCGTGCTGACGCCCAAAGGGGAGAGCGATGGCGGGGGCGGGGGCCTGGCGGGCGGGCCGGACGGAGTCCGCCGGGACTTCCGCCCCCTTGCGTTCTGGGTCGGCTCGGTGGCGACCGACAGCACCGGCCGCGCCACGATCGACGTGAAGCTGCCCGAATCGCTCACGACCTACAGAATCATGGCCGTGGCGGGAGATCGGAGCTCCCGTTTCGGCAGCGGTGATGCCGAGGTCCGCGTCAACAAGCCGCTCACCATGAAGCCGGCGTTCCCGCGCTTTCTGGCGCTCGGCGACCGTGCCCACTTCGGCGCCGTCGTCGCGAGTCAGCTGCCGGCGGCAGGCGAAGCGGTGGTGACCATCCGCAGCCTGGACCCTGAGGTCCTTGAATTCCATGGCCAGGCCCAGCAGACCCTGACGATTCCCGCAGGGGGCGCCGTTGAAGCGCGCTTCGGTGCCGCTGCCCGGACGATCGGCCGCGCCCGCGTGCAGATGACCGTCCGTGTCGGGGACGAGACGGATGCCTTCGAGGATGTCATCCCGGTTTCCGTGCTGGCCTCGCCTGAAACCGTTGCGGCGTACGGCGAGCTTGCGGGAGACACGCAGTCTGCCGTGCAGCGTGTGGCGATCCCGTCGGGGGCAGTTCCTGGTTTTGGCGGGCTGCACGTGGCGATGTCGTCGACGGCGCTGGTGGGGCTTGGTGAGGGAGCGCGCTATCTCGCGGAGTATCCCTACGGTTGTGCCGAGCAGAAAGGATCACGTGCGCTGGCCCTGCTGCTGGCCGCGGATCTTGGCGACGCGTTCACGCTTCCCGGCCTCGACACCGCGAAGATGCGCCCTGCCGTCCAGCAGGCATTGAAGGAGCTTGAGCTCTTCCAGTGCGAGGACGGCGGCTTTGCGTACTGGCCGGGCCGGTGCGAATCGCGATCCGCATACCTCACGAGTTACCTGCTTCATGTGTTCAAGACCGCCGCCGACCTGAAGTACGAGGTCGACAGGCGGATGCAGGCGCGTGCGTACGACTATCTCGAGCGGCAGCTCGGTGCGCCTCCTCCGGTCAACGAGAGCTGGTGGCCCGCCTACACCGCGTGGCAGGCGTTCGCCGTCAAGGTGATGACGGAGGGTGGACGCAACCAGGACTCGAACCAGACGAGACTGTACGGGCACCGCGATCGCATGCCGGTCTTCGCCCTGGCGTATCTGCACGACGCGCTGCTGGCGAAGGGAGAGACTGGCGGCGGACGTGTCGAGGATGTCCGGAGGCGGATGATGAACGCCGTACTGCCGGAGGGGGGCAGCGCGCACGTCGAGGAGCTGAGTGATCCCTACCTGCTCTGGTTCTGGAACTCCAACGTGAGATCCACGGCCATAGTCCTGAACTCCCTTGTTCGTGCCTCCGCACCGCTCGAGCAGATTCGGCCGATTGTGCGCTGGATGATGGAGGTCCGTCGCAACGGGCGTTGGGGCAACACGCAGGAGAACGCGTACGCGATGGAATCCCTGGTGGCCTACTACCGGCGGTACGAGACGACCGTTCCGGATTTCAGTGCGGTGGTGTCCTTTGGCGACCGTGAACTGGCACGCGAGGAGTTCAGAGGGCGGAGTACGGCGTCGAGCATCGGTCAGCTGGGCATGCCGGAGGTCCTCGGAGCGGCTCCTCCGGGATCCGAGCGCCTGCTGACGATCGCACGTGCAGGGGCAGGAACCTTGTTCTACACGACGCGCCTGCGCTACGCAGCCGACGAGCTCCACCAGGACGGGCTCGATGCGGGCATCCGGGTGGAGCGATCCTACGCCCCGTTCGTCGAGAAGGGCACCCGTCCGGCGGCAACGACGTACAAAGCCGGAGACCTCGTTCGGGTGACACTGACGCTTCAGCTGACAAAGGAGCGGCGCTTCGTCGCCCTCACCGATCCGCTTCCCGCCGGGTTCGAGCCGCTCGAGTCCTGGTTTGCCACCACCGCCCAGGCGCTTGGGAACATCGAGAGGCGGAGCGATGACGGGGAGGGGAGCTGGGAAGCGTGGTGGGGGCGCGGCGGCTTCGACCATGTCGAGCGGCACGACGACCGGGTACAGCTGTTTGCGACCCGGCTCGCAGAAGGGGAGCACGAGTTCACGTATGTTGCGCGTGCCACAACCGCCGGCACTTACCGGACGGCTCCTGCACGCGCTGAAGAGATGTACGAGCCTGAGGTGTTCGGCCGTACAGCGACGGCAACAGTGACCGTGGAACGATGAGCACGTCTGACAGGGATGAGGGGTCTTCGAGCCGCACCCGGGTACTCGCGGCATGGATCCGCTCGAGGCTGCGCACCAGGATCGGGATGGCAGTGCTGTCGCTGCCGGTGGTCGTTGGCGTGTTTCTGGTCTGGCTGCGATGCGGTCCGCTCCCGGCAGGGCTGCTCGATGCCGCGCCGCAGTCGACCGTTGTGGTGGACCGCAACGGCATGCCGCTGTACGAGGCGCTTTCCGGTGACGGCACGCGCGCCGTTGCGCTGCGCGGCGACACCGTCCCCGATCTCGCCGCCGCTGCGACGGTGGCCGCCGAGGATCATCGCTTCTGGTCGCATCCAGGGGTCGATCCTCTTGCGACCCTCCGTGCTGCGCGGCGGAATGCCGTCGAAGGGCGGATTGCTGAGGGGGGATCCACCATCTCGCAACAGGTCGCAAAGCTGTCCCTCCTGCGGTCCGCCCCGGATCGCCGGCGCGGCTGGACCGCGAAGATCAGGGAAGCCGTCGTGGCGCTTCGTCTCGAGCACCGCCTGACCAAGCGGGAGATCCTCGCCCTGTACCTGAACCTTGCCTCGTACGGGAACCAGATCAGCGGGTTCGAGCGGGCGAGCCGGGCCTACTTCGGCACGACGTCGGGCATGTTGACGCCGGCGCAAGCCGCGTTCCTTGCGGGCCTGCCGCAGCGCCCGACCACCTTCAACCCTTATCGCAAACGAGATCTCGCCGTGTCCCGCCAGCGGGTGATCCTCGCGCGAATGGTGCGAGCCGGCAGCCTGACGCCAGCGGCGGCAGCGGAGGCCCGCGAAGAGCGTCTCGAGTTCAGGGCCGGTGTGCGTCCGTTCCTCGCGCCGCACTTCGTCGAGATGGTGCTTGCCGAGGCCGGCGCGGATCGTCCGCCGCGAATCGTGACCACGCTCGACGCAGGGCTTCAGGAGGACGTGGCGGGAATCATCCGCACCCACCGGCCGGCTCTCGAGCGGCATGGTGCCGCCAACGTCGCCGTCGTCGTGCTCGACAACACCACGGGGGAGTGGCGCGCGTGGGAAGGGTCCGGGGACTATTTCGACGCGGCGCGCGGGGGCGCAATCAACGGGGCGATCGCTCTGCGCCAGCCGGGCTCGGCGCTGAAGCCGTTCACCTACGCGCTCGCCTTTGAGGGAGGGGTGACCCCGGCCACCGTCCTGCCGGACGTGCCGATGCACTTCCCGACAGCGGAGCCCGGAGTGGTCTACTCACCCCGGAACTACGACGGGCGCTACCGCGGACCGCTGCGCGCCCGCGCCGCCCTCGCGGGATCCGAGAACATCCCCGCGGTGTCACTGGCTGCGGGTCTCGGTGCGCCCGCCCTCCTTCGCTTCCTGCACAGGCTCGGGTTTTCGACGTTCGGGAAGAGCGCTGCGCACTACGGCCTTGGCGTGACGCTCGGCAACGCCGAGGTCCGTCTCGACGAGCTGGTGACGGCCTACGCCGTTCTGGCCCGAGGGGGAGAGTGGGTGCGGGCGACGTACCGACCGGGGGGGAACAGGGGCGTCGAGAGGCGCCGGCTGATGTCATCGCGGACCGCCTTCTGGATAACGGACATTCTCGCGGATGACGAGGCGCGTGCGTACATCTTCGGGAGGGGAGGCAGCCTCGAGTTCCCGTTTCCGGTTGCCGTGAAGACGGGGACCTCGCAGGCGTATCACGACAACTGGACGGTCGGGTACACGACGCGAGCCACCGTCGGCGTGTGGGTGGGGAACTTCGACCGGCGTCCACTGCGGCACTCGAGCGGCGTCACTGGCGCGGCGCCGATCTTTCAGGCGGTCATGCTGGCGGCGCACAGGCGCATGGGAGGCGATGGCCAGGCGAGGGCGCTGCCTGATGAATCGCTCGAGAGGCGGGACATCTGCGCCCTGTCCGGGGAAGAGGCCAACAGCTGGTGCCCTGCACAGCGCCGCGAATGGATCGAGAGGGCAGCCGGGCATGTGCCGTGCAGCTGGCATCACCTCGAGGAGGATCGCGTGAAGGTGGCCTGGCCTGCCGAGTACAGAGACTGGGCAAGGCAGAACGGTCAATTCGAAAAAGGGCCGGCGGTGCGGGCCGACCGTGCGTACACGCCGCAGGGTGCCGCAGGTGCGGCGGTTGCGAAGGCCAGCGGGAGGGCCACACGGCCTCTCCAGATTGCAAATCCGCCGGCAGGCGCCACCTACCTGATCGATCCCACCCTCCGGCGGGAGTTCCAG
>JACCXG010000326.1 GCA_013697225.1 Acidobacteriota bacterium | reverse complement strand
GCCGGGTGGTCACTGGGCTTGCCGGGCACGAACAGCCGCTTATTCGCGAGGTCCCGGATGCGCAGCGCGAAGCGGAAGCCCAGCAGATGCATGAGCGCGAAGACGTGGTCCGTGAAGCCGGCCGTATCTGTGTAGTGCTCCTCGATGCGGAGGTCCGACTCGTGATACAGCAGCCCGTCGAGCACGAAGGTGGCGTCGCGCACGCCCACGTTGATGACGGTGGTGTGGAACGGTGCGTACTGATCGGAGACGTGGGTGTAGAACTGCACGCCCGGTTCACTGCCGTACTTCGGATTGACCTGGCCGCGGGCCTCGGCGTGGCCGCCGGTCTTGAAGCGTTGGCCATCCGACGAGGACGCCGTGCCGTCGCCCCAGTGATCCGCGAACGGCTGACGGAACTGTGCGTTGACCAAATTGGCCAGGGCGGCCGCGTACGTGTCATCGCGGATGTGCCACGCGTGCAGCCACGACAGCGTGGCGTAGGTGGTACCGGGACACGACTCGGCCATCCTGCTCAGGCCGAGATTGATGCCGTCGCCCAAGATCTAGTGCCTGGATCATGGTCTCGACAATGCACGTGGTGTCGACATATGAAGTCAGCAGCGGACTGCACGAGCCGGCCAGAGGGCTGTAGGCTCACGCAGGGGCTCCAAGAGTCTCATGGATAAGCTCTATTCTGCGATGGCTGCGCAGGTCTGGATCGAACTTCTAAAGGGTAGTGTCAGGGTAGCGATTTGCCGCCGAAATCGACCGAAAACGGCCGTCGACGCGGGTCCATCGCCGACACAAGAAACAGTGCATTTTCAAACGAATTGAAAGATTATCGCGCCGTCGTTTCAGATTCATCAACAAAAAAGGCCCTCGACCGACCATGACGGTCAATCGAGGGCCAATTCTATTGAAGATCTTGGTCGGGGCGAGAGGATTCGAACCTCCGACCCCTCGGTCCCGAACCGAGTGCTCAACCAGGCGACTGGGATCGTGATCGACTCAGCGCGACTGAGCCATGCCGAAGCGACGCGCCGGCATCTGCGCATCCCGTGGATTGAGCCGCGCTCACCGAACGAGGCCTTGGCGGGAACAACCGACTTGTCGTCGCCAAGGAGACAACGTGCGCGCCGAGCCGTGTTACGGCGTCCATCCGCTCCTCGGTGTAGGTAAACCGGTCGTAGATCCCCCCGACCGTGGCATCGGTGTGGTTGAGCACACGGTCGATGATGAAGCGTGTCACCTTGAGTCGTCCCATCAAGGTCGACGCTGTGCGCCGCAAATCGTGCGGGGTCCAGTCATGGGCGCCCATGTTGTCGCGGACGCGTTCCGTCGCGGGGAATTGGTCCGATCCCATCGGCGTGTCTTCGGTCGCCCACGCCACGTCGCCGGCTGGGAACACATTGGCGGACATTGGCCGCGGCCCTCGCCGCCGCGCACAGTTCTTCTCGATACGCGCGTGCTCCTGTTCGGACCAGGTCCGCAGCGACCGCAGCACGCAGACGGCCTCCGGCGACAACGCCGCATGAATCGGTTGCTTGGTCTTGGACGTGCGGACGTTCCACCAGCCGGTCGTCGCGCGCGCGTGGCCCTCGTCGAACAGATCCAACTGATCCCAGCGCATCGCCGCCACCTCGCCCGGCCGTTGGGCCGTGAGCAGGATCAGGAGAAACCAATGGGCCATCAGATGGTGGCCGTTCGCCGATTCCAGATCGAGTGCCGCCAAGAGCCGAACGATCTCCGCGTCGAGCAGGAACCGTTGGCGACGTGTCGGCTTCGGCGCTTCGGTGCCCGTTACAGGATTGAAGTCGATGCTGAAGTCACGCCGGAGAGCGAAGTTGAACATCTTGGACAACAGCATCTTGACCGCCCGTGCGGAGGCCGGCGCGTTCCTCCCCGCCGGATCCGCGATCGTGTCCAGAAGCGCCTGCACTCTCTTGCGGGTCACGTCCTTCACGAGCATGTGCTTCAACCCAGCCAGGTCATGCGTTATGAGCTGCTGATCTCGTTTCCACGACTTCTTGTGCGGCTTCGCGTGCAGGCGGAGGAAGGCGTCCGCGAGATCACTAACAGTCTGGGCCTCGCGCAACTCGACCTTCTCCCCCGCCGGGTCCTTGCCATAGGCGCCGCGCGCCTTCTGGCGGGCATCCGCCAGCGATAAGTGCGGGTACCGGCCGATGGTCCATCGCCGCTTCCGGCCGCCATCCGTGCGGTAGCAGTAACACCACGTCTTGACACCGGTCGGAGTGACACGCAGGCCGAATCCGGTCAGGTTCGTGTCCCAATAGTCCACGCGTCGCCCGGAAGGCTTGAGCGCCTTGATGCCCTCTGCGGTGAAGTTGAAGGTCGTCGGTTGAATCTGCGTCACGTTGGCCTCCGTTGGTGTTCGGCTGGCACACAGCACGACTGCGATCCACTTCCGGGGTGGCATGGGGGTGGCAGAATCCAGTCAGCCCCCTGAAACGTCCCGCACGGGCATGGTAAGTCGGATTGGCGGTTGCGCTAACGAATCGTGCTAGAAATGCGCGGCCTGCATCGCCGTGCACTGTCCTGAAACAACGTAGCAGAGTGATTGTGAAACAGCACGATCGCCGCGGCCCCGCCGGCGATCGCCTCCCGGAAGACTTCGCGCGGATGGACGATGCTCGCGTCGAGCGTGCCGATCGACAGGATCGTGCTCCTCAGCACCCGGTGCTTCGTGTCGAGGAGCAACACGCCAAACTGCTCGACGGGCCGGCTGCCGTATTGCGGCAACAGATGCTCGGCCACCGATCGGGGGGTCGTCATCTGCGGGCGCTCGCGTGCGCCGCCGCTCAAGCTGCGACGGCCGAGCTCCACGGCCGCCAGCACCTGCGCCGCGCGGGCCGGGCCGATGCCCGATATCCGCGTCAGGTCGTGGTACGGCGTTCGTGAAAGCCCGGCCGCACTGTCCACCGAGCCCAGAATCCGGTTCGCGAGATCCAGCGCACTCGCGCGGGCCTGACCCTGCCCGAGCACGATCGCCAGGAGCTCGTTCTCGCCGAGCGCTGAAGGACCCGCACGCGCGAGCTTCTCGCGCGGTCTGTCATGCGCCGCGATGGTCTTCATCGTACACCATCCCTGCTATACTTCCGGTCGATGCGTCGTGTCGCCGTCGCGGTCTGTGCCCTCCTGATCTGCGCTGCCTGTTCGGAACCGCCCCACAAGGAAATCGATCGCGCGCAAGGAGCCATCGAGGCCGCACGCGCCGCTGGCGCCGAGCAGTACGCCCAGGCGTCCTTCGCCGCGGCGACAACCGCCATGCAGGAGACCCACGAGGCGGTCGATCAGCGCGATTACCGACTCGCCCTCTCCCGTGCCATCGACGCGAACGACCGTGCTCTCGAAGCCGCCACGCAGGCCGCCGACGGCAAGGCGCGGGCGCGCAGCGAAGCCGAGGTTGCCGTGGCCCGGGCTTCCCCGTTTCTCCGGCAACTGGACGACCGACTCAAGGCCGCCGAGGGCGCGAGGCTGACCCCGACGGAGCTTGCACCCGCGAGGCAGGCCCGGACGGAGGCGGATCGCACGCTGCAAGAAGCGCGCGCGGCGGTGGACCGCGGGGACTATGCAGCCGCGACGATGAGCGTCAATGGACTTGCCGAGAAGATCACTGCGGAAACGCGGTCACTCGACGAGCTCATCACCCAGCGCACGGCGCGTGCCCCGCGGCGCCGCTGATCACCCTCGCAGCTTCTTCCACACGAGCGACCTCGCAGGATGGCAGCTTCTGCTGCATCCCCACCGTGCCAGAGCATCGTAAGGAATCCGGAGAGCCGCCAGGCCTGGAGGTAAGCGGGGCCTGGCTGCCTGGTGCCGCTCGGGTGTTCAGAACCGTTCAGCAGCGAGCCAGTGCGCGTCGGCGATCACTTCCGCCCATCCCGTCAGATACAACCCGTCGTCGCGCCACTCCACGCGCTGCGTGCCGCCGGGTGCGTGCACCTGAACATCGCGGTTCGCCCCACCGTACGCCATCGCCGCCACCGCCGCCCCGCACGCGCCCGTCCCCGAGGCCTCCGTTGGCCCTACCCCGCGCTCCCATATCAGGATCCGGACGCGGTCCGGACTCTCGACCGCCGCAAGTTCCACGTTTGTTCCGGCAGGAAAATGCGGATGCACCGCAAGGGATGCGGCCAGCCCATGAAGCCGTTCCACGGTGACGTCTCCGAGAACGACGCACTGCGGATTCCCCACACGCAGTGTGACGACCTCGACGGGGACGGCACCAACTGCGATCGTCTCCTGACGCACCGCCTCCGGCTGCCCCATGGCTGCCGTGAAGGTGAACCTGGCCCCTTCCCGCTCGAGCAGCTCCAGACGCTTTGGCCCGGCCTCGGTGTCGATGTGGAAGGTGGCGGCCCCTTGCGCTGCCATCCATGCCGCCAGGCATCGCAGGCCGTTCCCGGAAATCTCCGAGCGGCTGCCGTCGGCATTGAGCAGACGCATCGACGCGCGGGACCATGTCTCCGGCGCCCGCGAGAAGACGAGGAGCCCGTCAGCTCCGATGCCGCGATGCCGGTCGCACACCGCACGCGCAAGAGAGGCCTCGTCAGCCTGCAGGGGCAGCTCGCGCTCGTCCAGCAGCAGGAAGTCGTTGCCGAAGGCGTGGGACTTGATGAGATGCATGCTCACGCACGGTCAGCAGAACGCCGAGGCCTACGGGACTCTGAAGCCGCGGAACACCCAGGTGAGACCGGCCGTGAAGCCAAAGGTCGGGTCCCGCGCGGTCATCCCGATGACGACCCCGCCATCCAGGCGCACGGTAGCCTGCGTAAGTCGTGCACCCAGGCGCATGGCCGCTCGGCTGTCTCCCCCCGGCGGTGTTGCAATGTCATCGGTCGGTGCATAGCGGCCGTTGATCTCGCCGACAACCTCGACTCCCTGGCGCACGGCCCTCGCGAGCGACACGCCGTAGGTCAACACGTCTCCCTGCTCGTACCCGGCAACCGGATCCCCGAGGATTCCAAGGCCGATATTGCCGACGATCCTGACCGACTGCGCCGTTTTGCCGACCAGCATCGACGCGAAGAAGTTCGTGGTGTCCATCCCGAGGCCGCTCTCATTGCCGGCATTGGGCAGCTGCGTCGCCAGCCGCAGCCCGACGGCCGGGCGGCCGGGGCCCTCCGGGATGAGCCGGATTTTCGTGCCGATCACGATATCTTCCACGTCTGTCGTCTGGTCACCCTGAAAGGTCAGCAGGTACGACAGCGGGGCGGGCCGTCGCGACGTGACGTTCAGCCGGTTGTAGAAGCCTCCGTCGATCTGCAGCTCGGCGATCGAGCTCAGGCCGAAGCTGACACCGAGGGTGGGAATCCGCAGCAGGTTACCCTCGAGCCCTGACACCGGGTAGACGACACCCCGGAGCATGTCGAAGCCCCCCTCGACCAGGATGAGCCCTGCGCCAACCGTCTCCGGATCTTCCGTGACGAGCGGTCGCTGCTGAGCCGCGGCAGGAAGCGTGGAAAGCAACAACACGAGAACGAACGCGAACACCTTCACGCTTAGAACTCCTTACGGCTGTCGAGCAACAGCGTTACGGGCCCGTCGTTGACGAGCTCCACATCCATGTGCGCCTGAAAGACCCCGGTGCGGACCTCGAGTCCGCTCTCCTTCAGCGCACGCACCACGTCGTCGTACAACGCGCGTGCGACGGGCCCCGGGGCCGCGAGATCGAACGATGGCCGTCGCCCCTTCCGGCAGTCCCCCTGCAGGGTGAACTGGGACACGACGAGCACTGAACCTCCGCTCTCCGCGACAGATCGGTTCATCCGCCCGTCCGCATCCGGAAAAATCCGCAGGTCCCGCGTCTTCCCTGCAATGTACTCCACGTCGCCCGGCCCGTCGCCGCCCGCGACTCCGACGAACAGCAGCATTCCGGGCCCGATCTGCCCGTGGATCTCCCCGTCGACCGAGACTGTGGCGCGGCGGACGCGCTGCACGACGGCGCGCATCGGGTCAGCGGGAGATGAACCGCAAGGGGGAGACGTCTTCGCGTACCGCCGTCTCGCGCAGCTCCGGCAGCGGGTTGAGGCGCCGGTCGAGGAGATGCCTCGGGGCGACGTTGGCCAGCGCCTTGATCATCGAGCTCTTGACCTCGGGATGCTCGATCTCGAGCTCGGCGATCATCCGCTTGACGCGCTGGCGCTGAAGGCTCATGTCACCGCAGGCGCGGCAGCAGCAGCTGATGATGGGCAGGCTCGACTCCTTCGCGTACTGCCG
Source organism: Acidobacteriota bacterium (assembly GCA_013697225.1). Classification (GTDB taxonomy): domain Bacteria; phylum Acidobacteriota; class Vicinamibacteria; order Vicinamibacterales; family 2-12-FULL-66-21; genus JACCXG01. The sequence goes on along the minus strand of JACCXG010000326.1, from coordinate 803 downwards.
CGCCTCCGCCTCGGTTACCGTGACAAGCGGGCGGACGACCACGTGGCGCGCGTCATCTGAGACGAGGCGCGCCGGCATGGCCTTGAGAGCGCCGGCAAAGAACAGGTTCAGGAGCAGGGTTTCGATGAAGTCGTCCAGATGATGGCCGAGGGCAATTTTGGTGGCGCCAACTTCGGTAGCCAGACGGTACAGCACGCCGCGACGCAGCCGTGCGCACAGGGAGCACGGGGTGGCATCGCTCGCGAGCAGATCGTCGATGACCTCGCCAATCTCCGTGTGCACGATGCGATACTCCCATCCCCGGGCCTCGCACGTGCTCGAGATCAGGTCGTGGCGGTAGCCGTCGTACCCGGAATCCACCGTGACACCGATCAGCGAAAACGTGATGGGCGCGCGCTGACGGAGTACGTCCAGGATCTGCAGCAGCGCCCAGCTGTCCTTTCCGCCCGAGAGCCCGACCATCACACGGTCGCCATCCTCGATCAAGTTGTAGTCGGTGATGGCCTTGGTCACCTTCCGTGCCATGCGGGCTTCGAGTGGGGAGGCGTAGCTCATAGGGGAAATGCCAACAATGCCAAGATTGCCAAAAGTGCCAAGATTGCCAAGATTGCCAAAGTGCCACGATGGCGGGATGCCATGAGCGCCGAAACTGGCACGGCGTCCAAGACGAGCCGATGTCAATTGTAGCCCGCGGGGACTAGTCCCCTGGGATTAGGGGATGGTCAGTTGGCGAACGGTGTCGGGCCACGTGAGGGCTGCGCCTCGGGTGTGCGCCCGGGCGCCCAGCCGTTCGGCCAGGCCCG
>JACCXG010000319.1 GCA_013697225.1 Acidobacteriota bacterium | reverse complement strand
CTAGACGAACAACGAGCTCACCGACGTTTCTTCGTGAATGCTGCGGATCGCCTGCCCGAGCAGTCGCGCGACTGACAGCTGACGGATCTTCGGGCAGCATTTCGCCCGTTCACCGAGCAGCGGGATCGTGTTGGTGATAATCACCTGTTCGATCGGTGCCGCCTCGAGCCGCTCCATCGCCGGCCCCGACAGCACCCCGTGCACCGCGCACGCAAAGACCCGACCCGCCCCGTTCGCCTTCAGCGCATTCGCCGCCTTGACGATGGTGCCGGCGGTATCGATGATGTCGTCCTGCAGGATGCACGTCCTGCCGCTGACGTCACCGATCACGTTCATCACTTCCGCAGTCCCGTCATCCGAGCGCCGCTTGTCCACAATCGCCAGGTCGGCGCCCAGCCGCTTCGCGTATGCCCTTGCCCGCTCTGCGCCGCCGGCATCCGGCGACACGATGGTCAGATCCGGAATGTTGAGCCTGGAGCAGTAATCGATGATCACCGGTGCGGCAAACAGGTGATCCACCGGGATGTCGAAGAACCCCTGGATCTGCGCCTTGTGCAGATCCATCGTCAGCACACGGTTGGTCCCGGCGGCGCTCAGCAGGTTCGCCACGAGCTTGGCCGAGATCGGCACCCGCGGCTTGTCCTTCCGGTCCTGCCGCGCGTAGCCGTAATACGGCACCACAGCGGTGATGCGTGAGGCCGACGAACGGCGGAACGCATCGATCATCACGCAGAGCTCGATCAGGTTCCGGTCGACATCGGCGCAGGTCGGCTGGATGATGAAGACATCCGTGCCGCGGATGTTCTCGTCGATCTGAAACGAACACTCCGTGTCCGGAAACCGCTGCAGCCGCGCATGCCCTATCGGAACACCGAGAAACTCGGCAATCTCGGCCGTCAACGCCGGATGCGCGCTCCCGGAAAACAGCTTCAGCTGTCCACGACTCATATTTATGGTTGGGGCGGAAGGATTCGAACCTTCGAATACGGGATCCAAAGTCCCGCGCCTTACCAGCTTGGCCACGCCCCATCGTCCCCCGACCCGCCCGGGCGCGTCCCGGTCGGCCGGTGCGGAGCGCCGGGTTCGATCCAGGCCACGCCCGTGGGCACCACTACAAAGGGGAAAGTGTAGCCGTTTGCAGCTCCTGCGGTCAAACCCGGCGCAGGACTGGCCTGGCTCTCTTCTCGTACTCCAGCCGGGAGAGGGTCCGGCTGAGGACGATGGTGCCTCCCATGGGGGAGAGGCTGCCCTGCGCCCGCGCCGCCTGCAGGCGGGTTTGAAACAGGCCGAACACCGCCGAGCCGCTGCCAGACATCGCCGAGGCCACTGCTCCCGCGTCGCGCAGCGCCCCCCTGATGGCCAGAATCTCGGGGTGTCTGCGTATGACCGGCGGCTCGAGGTCGTTGACCATCTGTGCCGCACGGGTAGGCCATGGCACGGGAAGGATCTGCAGTTCCCCCCTTGGCTCCCGCACCCCCGCGGCCCGGTCTTCGTCATACCAGCCGTAGGCCTCCGCGGTCGAGACGCCAAACGGCGGCCGGACCACGACGATCCAGTGGCGCGGCAGGTCCACCAGGGGATAGATCTCCTCCCCCCTGCCCAGCCCGAGCGCCGTGCCACCCGACAGGAAGAAGGGCACGTCGGAGCCGATTTCCGCCCCGACCTCCCGCAGCAACTCGGCGGGTGCTCCACCCCACAACCGGCGGAGCACCTGCAACGCTGCCGCGGCGTCGGCGCTCCCGCCGCCGAGCCCCGCCTCCATGGGAATCACTTTGTCGAGCGTGATCAGGGTGTCTGCCGGATCGCCATCGCGTCCGAGCGCCTTCCACAACGCCCCTGCGGCGCGCCATACCAGGTTCCGGGAATCGAGCGGCACGCCCGGTGTCTCACATCTCAGGGTGAACGGGCCCGCCGTCTCTTGCGCCGTGAGTGTGTCGTGAAGCTCGATGCTCTGAAAGACCGTCCGCAGCTCGTGGTAGCCGTCGGGCCGGGTGCCGAGAACGCGCAGGTCCAGATTGACTTTGGCGTGGGCACGTCCGACGACGACAGCGGAGCGGTCGGCTTTCCGCCCGGGAGGCGGCGTCATGATGCGCCGAGCGGGCCAGCCCTCCGCAATTCCTCCAGGGTCAGGGGGTCGGCCGCTGCGGGGACATCAATTGCAAAGACGTCCGGTCCGAGCGGCACGTTGATCTGCACGTCCGAGAGACGCACGGTGAGGTCCGCGACCGACGGTCCCGAGGCCTGCAGCCGCAACGCGGTGGGCCGGGCCCCTGTGAACGTGGAGTAGTGCACCGACAGGGGCGGCCGACTTGCCGCCACGACTCGCCACCGTCCGTCGATCTCCCTCAGGAAGGTTGCCGCACCCGCTGTGTCGACGGCAAGCCATCCTCCGCTGTAGGCTCTGCCAGCCTCGGGCTCGGCGACTCCGAAGCCGCACCCGCTCAGAAGCGCACGCAACTCGGCGCCCCCGATTGGAACGCCGACGAGCGCCTCTACGATGTCGGCGGCGGGTGCATCCCGGAGGACGCGGTTGTCACGCGGGAGATACAGCGTGGCCCCTGCGTCCGCGGCAGCGAGAATGAAGATGGGGCGCCCGATCGGGGCACGCATCTCCAGACGCACCCTGTCGGGAGCTTCGAAACCGCCATCGAGATTGCCACGAAGGGTTTGAGAACCTGCCCGGCCCGAGAGGCCGAGCGTTGCCCGCATCGCTTTGGCTCCGCGACACTCCTGCACAGCGGCCACGTACGCGTGGGCTGCGTCGGGAAAGGGGGACGCGGGGCCCCCCGGCAGGGCTGGGCGCCTTGGCGCACACGCCCCACCGGCGGCGATCGCGACGGAGAGCACCAGCGCGGCCTGGCGCGCGGGACCTCGCATCCGGCTACCTGGATTCCATGCGGAACCGGGCGTCGCGGATCTTCTTCTGAATGCGTTCCCTGTCTATCGACTCGCCGTCCCCTTCGAGCGACCGCTCCCACGCCGCGGCAGCTTCGGCAAAGCGCTCCTGCCGGAAGCGAAGATCGCCCAGGTGTTCCTGGATGACGGAGTTGCCAGGCATCTTCCCGGCGGCCTCGGTCAGAGGGGCATCCGCCAGGTCCACGTTCCCCTGCTGGAAGTACGCCCAACCCAGGCTGTCGAGGAAAGCCGGGTTTCCGGGCTCGATCTCGAGGGCGCGGCGGACGAGCCCGACCGCTTCCTCCAGACGGTCGCCGCGCTCGGCAAACATGTACCCCAGATAATTCAACGCCGTGGCGTCGTCTGGATCACGCTTGAGCAGCTGGCGCAGTGATTCCTCCGCGCCCGAGTAATCCCCTCGCGCTTCCAGCACCTGGGCCAGCACATACATCCCGCGAGGATCGTCGGGGGCGGCCGTCCGCAACCGGCGGGCTGTGGCTTCGGCTCCCTCGAGGTCACCCAGCCGGCGCTGCGCCGCGGCGTAGAGATAGAGGAGCATGGGCTGGGCGTCGGGCTTCACCACCGACTCCTGCAGGAGGTCGCGTGCTTCACCCGGTTTGCCAGCGTTGATGAGGGCCGCGGCGCGGCGGGAACTGAAGTCCACCCCGCGGGCATTCAGTCCCTGGGCGCGAGCATAAGCCTCGGCTGCCCCGTCCCAGTCCCCGCGCTTTTCACTGAGCTCCGCAAGGAGAACGAAACCCCGGACGAATCGGGGATTGCCGGCGAGCGCCCGGCGGAGAGTCTCGACCGCCTCCGCTGTTTTGCCGGCGCCTTCCTGGGCCGTGGCCAGGAGCAGCGCGAGCTCGGGATAGCCGGGCTGATCGGCCGAGACGCGTTCGAGCAGCGGAATGGCCTTGTCGTAGTCCGACGTCTGCAGATACAGGCGTCCCAGGGTCACGTCGAGCCCCATTTCACTCTGCCCGGCCTGGCGGGCACGCTCGAGCGCCGCGATGGCTCTCGAGACGTAGAGCGCGGGGTTGTCGTCTGGCTGCAGAGGCTTGCGCTGATCCGCCAGGGCGGCATAAATGGTCCCCAGGATGCGGTTGGCCTCCCGGTTCTGCGGATCTCTCTGGAGCGCGTCCTCAGCCGCCTTGATCCCTTCGGCCGCGCGATCCTGTCGCGCGAAGACACCGGCCAGCTCCGCGTAAAGCTCGGCTGAGCCGGGGGCACGGGCAATCGCCTCCCGGTGGGCCGCAATGGCGCGGTCGATCTCACCGGCGGATTCGTAGTGGCGCCCGAGCACGAAGTAATAGCCTGGCCCTGGGTCCGGCGGCTCGACCGACTGCGCCACCAGGGCGCCAGGCGCCCAGAGGCAAACCAGAAGACCCCCGAGAAGTGTCCGCCGCATCTTCATGACTATAATGACCCCTGCGGACACTGGACGCAAACGTCCGCGCACCCGCGGAGCCATCAACTCATGCCTGTCGATCCGGAACTCCTGGAAATCCTTGCCTGCCCGAACTGCAAGACGAAGGTCGACCTCGTCAAGGACGCTGCCGCACTCAAGTGCGGGCAGTGCAAACGGGTGTACCCGATCAGGGACGACATCCCCGTCATGCTGCTCGACGAGGCCACCGTCGAGCCGTGAGCCGTGCGCGTCCTTCTCATCCGCCTCCGCCTCATCGGCGACGTCGTACTGTCGACGCCGGTGATCCGCGCGCTGCGGCGGGGGTTCCCGGACGCCTCTCTCGCCTACCTGGTGGAACGGGAGGCCGCGCCGGTGGTGGCCGGCAATCCGCACCTCGATGAGGTCATCGTGGTCGAGCGTACCCGCGGCACGGCGCGCCTGGCGCAGGACGTCAGGCTGGCATGGGCCCTCCGGCGCCGGCGATTCGATGTGGTGATCGACATGCACGGCGGCCCGCGCAGCTCCTGGCTCACCTTCGCCACCGGAGCCCGTCAGCGCATCGGGTACGCCATGCCGGGGCGGCACTGGATGTATACCCGCACGGTGCCCCGCGCGCGGGATCTCCGTCCACGGCATTCCGTCCTCAATCAGTGGGACCTCCTCCACGCGGTGGAGGGCTGGGCGCCGGAAGATCCGGAAGAAGCCCGTGACGCCGTCGAGATGCTGACCGATCCGCCCGCGGACCAGCGCATCGCGGAACGGCTCGCCCGGGCAGGGGTCACCGACGGCGACGAACTGGTGCTGGTGCACGTGAGCGCGAACAACCTCTTCAGGCGCTGGCCCGAAGAGGCTTTCGTGGAGCTCGTCGCCGGGCTCGCGACGAACTCGCCACGCCGCCGCCTGGTGCTGAGCTCAGGCCCCTCCGACCGCGAGGCGGCCGGACGGATCGCGGCCGGCGCGCGGGAGCGGCTTGGCGCGGCGTCCGCTCCTCGCGTGCTCGATTTCGGGGAGTTCAGCCTTGCCGAACTGCGCGCGCTGATTGGCCGCAGCCGCCTCTTCATTGGCGGCGACACGGGGCCGCTGCATGTGGCGGCCACCACAGCGACCCCTGTTGTAGCGATCTACGGTCCGACGCTGCCGTCACGTTCGCGACCGTGGCGCGACCCGGCCATCGCGACGGCCGCCGTGGAAAGAACGGGCCTTCCCTGCAGGCCCTGCGACCAGCGGGTCTGTGCCCCGGGGGACTACCGGTGCCTCACCACCATCGAGCCGCAGATGGTGCTCGACGCTGCCGAACGCGCCCTGCAGTGTGTGGCATGACAGCCCCCCTGCAGCACGCCGAACGCCCGGAAGGCCTCGAGCGGGTGGCGTGGCTGGTCTTCCTCGGGTTCATTGCCGCGCTGCAGGTTTCCATCGCGGCGGCCCACGTGCTCCTCGCCATCACCGCGGTCCTCTGGCTCACACTGCTCGTGCGGAACCGCGAACGCGTGGAAGTACCCGGCATGTTCTGGCCGCTGGCCGTCTACGCGGGTGCAACCGTCGTCGCGGCGGTGTTCTCCGTGCATCGCGGCGTGAGCTTTGCCGACACCAAGCAACTGGTCCTCTTCGCCATCATTCCGATCGCCTACAGGCTCCTGCCCGGCCGCCGCAGCCTCACCGCCGTTGACGTCATCATCACCGTCGGCGCCATCGAGGCTGTCGTCGGCATCGTGCAGTACGCGATCTTCGACTTCGACAACCTCGGGCAGCGGGTCCAAGGCTCGCTCACGCACTACATGACCTACTCGGGCGTCCTCATGCTCGTGGCCTGCACGGCGGCTGCCCGGATCATGTTCCGCCCGCAGGACAAGGCCTGGGCATCGATCGTCATGCCGGCACTGCTGGTGGCGCTCGCCCTGACGATGAGCCGCAACGCCTGGGTTGGTGTGTGCGCCGGGATCGGCCTGCTCTTCCTGCTGCGTGACTTCCGTCTTGTAGCCCTGCTGCCGGTCGCAGCCGCGCTCTTCATCTCGTTCGCTCCCGCACCGCTGACGGATCGGCTGTACTCGACCTTCAACCTCGAGGATCCTACAAATCGGGACCGCGTCGCGATGATGCGCTCGGGCTGGCGCATGATCAAGGATCACCCGCTGACCGGCGTCGGGCCCGACGCGATACGGCTCGTCTATCCAACGTACCGGGACCCCCGGGCCGAGCGGCAGCTCAATCCTCACCTGCACAACGTGCCGCTGCAGATCGCGGCCGAGCGCGGCCTGCCCGCGCTGGCCATCTGGCTCTGGTTCATCGTCGTGCTGATCCGCGACATGGCCCGGAAGACGCGCTCGTCACCCCTCCGGTCGCTGCCGACCGCGGCCTTGGCGGGCGTGTGCGCGATGCTCGCGGCCGGCATGTTCGAGTACAATTTCGGCGATTCCGAATTCCTGATGCTGTTCCTGCTGCTGGTCACCCTGCCGTACGCCGCCGATCGGCTGCCTGCCACCACGGCGCCTGCCGTCGCGCAGCGCCACGCCGCCTGAACATGCCGGACCCGCAGGAAAAGCTGCTCCGGCGGCTCGACGGCCGCTCCGTGCTCATCGTTGGCGACCTCATGCTCGACCACTTCGTCATCGGGCGGGTCGAGCGCATCTCCCCGGAGGCCCCCGTTCCTGTCGTGACGTTCCGGAACGAGGAGTTCCGGCTTGGCGGCGCAGCCAACGTCGCGCACAACGTCAGGGCCCTGGGCGGCCGTGCAGAGATCGTCGGCCTCGTGGGGGACGATCGAGAAGCCGAGCGCCTCCGCGCCGATCTCGCGGCGCTCGGGATCGGGCACACCGGCCTGGTGACCGCTCCGGACCGCTGCACCACGCGAAAGCTCCGCGTGGTCACCACCCGGAATCAGCAGGTCGCGCGCATCGACTACGAGAGTGATCTGGAGGTGAGCGGCAGGGTCGAGCGGGCGCTCATCGAAAGGATCGAGGACGGGGCGGCAACAACAGACGCCATTCTGGTCTCCGACTATCTGAAGGGTGTGGTCTCCAGAGAGGTTGCCGCGGCCGCAGTGCAGGCCGGCACCCGCGCCGGGATCCCGGTGCTCGTCGATCCCAAAGTACCGCACGTGGACTACTACCGGGGGGCCACGCTGATTACTCCCAACCACCACGAGGCGGAAGCGGTCGCACACCTGCGCATCCGGTCGAACGAGGAAGCGGCGGAAGCCGCGCGCCGGTTCCGCGAGCGCGCCTCCTGCGGGAACGTCCTGATCACCCGCGGTGAGCACGGCATGCTGCTCCACATGCCCTCGGGCGACGTGATGCTCGAGGCGGAGGCGCGCGAGGTTGCCGACGTCACCGGCGCCGGCGACACCGTAATCGGGACGATGGCGCTCGCCCTGGCGGCCGGCGGCACGCTGGTGGATGCCGCCCGCCTCGCCAACCGCGCGGCAGGGATCGTTGTCGGGAAATTCGGTCCCGCGACGGTATCCGTCGAGGAGTTGAGGCGAGAGTAGGAGGCTTCCCGCTTCCCGCCTCCCCCTGGCTCCTCACGCCCGAGCGCCGGATTCCAAAGCCGCATCGCGCAATCCACTCTCAACTCCCAACTTCCAACTCCCAACCCCCAAAGGGTGCCCTCCCGGTTGGGCGTTGGGCGTTGGGCGTTGGAAGTTAGAAGGGAGTTGGGAGTTGCTGGCCCCCCCCACACATGTTGGTCACAAGCAAGAGTTCCGGCGGGGGCTCGCGCGCCAGCATGTTCCTCAGCTTCACGTCGAATGTCGGCCGGCGGTCGATGACGCAGGTGGAGACGCCGAGGCGCGGGGCGAGGTCTTCATAGTTCTGCGCCGAGAGAATGGCGTATACCGTCTCGCGCGCACCGAATGTCGTGATCAAATCCTCCGCATCGAACAGCGGGTGCACGTGCCGCCGGAGGTAGAACACGAGGCTGGGCAGGGGTTCGTCGTACGTGACGAGCACGTCGTCCGGCTGCAGCCGGCCGGCGAGCGTCTGAACGAAACCCGGCACCGGCTTGTACCGCTCGAAGCCGGGGAGCACGCGCAGCACGAAGATCCAGTTGATGGCGATGAACGTGATCGCGATCGCGAGCAGTGATGCCCTCGGTCGACGGGTCAACGCGAGAATGGCGACTGCCAGCCCGCCGGCAACCCCGATGAGGCCCATGCCAGGCGCTCCGTCGACTCCGTAGACCCCGTTTGGCGAGCCAACCAGATACAGCATGCCGGCGCCTGCAATTGCCACAATGATTCCGGCGGCAACGGCACTCCATCTCACTGCCGCGCCGTGGTGGTGAGCCACCGCCAGGGCGCCGAGGGCGGCGACCGCCGGCACGATTGGGAAGATGTACAGATCCTGCTTGGCGGCCGAGGCGGTGAAGAACAGCACGATCACCGCCACCCATAACCACAGCAGTGTCCTGACCCGGGCGGCCCGATCCTCGTGGTGTGTCCGCGTACGGCGGCTCGCGAACCAGGCCGCGGCCGCCGGGACCAGGAAGACGGACCAAGGGAAGGAATCGCTGAAGATCACCGGCAGGTAGAACGCCGGCCCCCGGCTGCTGTCGACACCGACCCCCTCGGTGAACCTCGCCACGTTCTCGCCGAAGATGAACCCTTCGATAGGCGCCCAGCCATGCCGCGCATACAGCGCGATGCAGTACGGGAGCACGAGGGCGGCCATGATCAGGATGCCGGACGGGATCATCAGCGTCCGGATTCGTCGAAGCTCGCCGTGCACCAGCAGGTAGGCCGCAAACACCGCTCCGGGCAGAACGATGGCGATCGGCCCCTTTGTCAGGATGCCAAGACCCACGGCCGCGTACATCAGCGGGAGAAAGGTCCGGCGCCGCGCGGGGTACCGCTCGGCCAGGGCGAAGAACAGCAGCGTGAGCCCCATGAACATCGTGATGTAGATGTCGATGAAGATGCGGCGAGAGAACATCAGCAGTCGCGGTGCAATCGCAAGCCCCAGAGCTCCCCACAACGCCGCTTCCAGACGCATCCCGGCACCCGCGATGCCACCGCCCGACGCACTCGCGGACGTCGCGGCCCGTACGTCCTCGAACGGACTGTGTCCATCCGGGAGCCCAGGATCAAATGCCGGGCGTTGGGAGTTGGGCGCTGGGAGTTGGGGGTTGGGAGTTGGGAGTTGGGGGTTGGGAGTTGGAGGTGGCGCCGAAAATCCTGCCCATGCCAGAAGGAATGCCGTGCCGATGATCGCCACAGCCCCGCAGGCGATGGCCAGCCGCTGGACTCCGACCGAGACCCCGAGGACACGGTAGAAACCAGCCACGATCCAGTAGCTCAGCACCGGCTTGTTCAGCCGGGGTTCGTAGTTGAAGGTCGGGCTGATGTAGTCGCCACGCTCGATCATCTCGCGCGGCGTCTCCACGTAGAACGCCTCGTTCGCGTCCCAGATGGACGAGCCCCCTAGATCGATGAAGTAGGGGCAGAGCGCCAGGACAAGAAGGAGGAACAGAACGGATCGGATGCGCAAGGCCTCAGTGCCTGAAGTGCCGCGTGCCGGTAAATACCATGGCGAGGCCGTGCTCGTCCGCCGCGGCAACGACCTCCGTGTCACGCACGGATCCTCCGGGCTGGACGACGGCCGTGGCGCCGGAGGCGGCAACCGCGTCGAGACCGTCACGGAACGGGAAGAACGCGTCGGAGGCCGCAGCGGATCCGCGAAGGCTGCCCGGCACCGCCTTGGCCACCGCCACGTTCACCGCGTCGACGCGGCTCATCTGCCCCGCTCCGACCGCAAGCGTCCGGTCCGGCCCGGTGAAGATCACCGCGTTCGACTTCACATGCGCGCACACGCGCCAGGCGAAGCGGAGCGCGGCCCACTCTTCGGAGGTGGGCGCCCGCCGTGTCACAACCGTCGGGTACTCGCCGGCGGGCCAGGGCTCGGCCGCCTCGCGCACGGTGTCGCGTTCCTGGACCAGCACCCCACCGAGAAACGAACGGGTCTCCTCCCCTGCCGCAGCCGGGGATCGCAGTGAGGCGTAGTCCGCCGTGACCACCCTGAGGTTCGGCTTCCCCGCGAGCACGCCTCTCGCCTCCTCGTCCAGTCCCGGCGCAATCACCGCCTCGATGAAGGTGGCCGTCAGCGCCACGGCGGCCTCCCTGTCGAGGGGACGGTTGATCGCCACAATCCCGCCGAAGGCGGAAAGCGGGTCCGCCTGGCGCGCCGTCACATAGGCCTCCACGGCCGTCGGGCCTGTTGCCACCCCGCAGGGATTCGTGTGCTTGATGACGACCCCCGCCGGTTCGGAGAACTCCAGGGCAATCCTGACGGCGGCATCGAGGTCGAGCAGGTTGGTGTACGACAACTCCTTCCCCTGGTGCACGCGCCACGCGCGCGCGGCCACTGCCGGTTCGATCCAGTGCGCCTTCTGGTGTGGATTTTCACCGTACCGCAGCGTCCGGCGTCCGCCACCGGACGACCCGGGGCCCGTACCCCGTGTCATGCTCCCGGCCACGACTTCGACGTTGGCCAGCGTGGACGCGATTGTCGTGTCGTATTCGGCAGTGTGGGCGAAGGCCTTCTGCATGAGCTGCAGCCGCAGATCCAGAGACGGGCCGGAGCCCTCCAGCCCGCCGATGAGGCGGGGGTAGTCCGCGGGATCCACAACGACCAGCACGTCCCGGAAGTTCTTGGCTGCGGCCCGGAGGAGGCTGGGGCCGCCGATGTCGATCTCCTCGACGAGATCGTCGAACGGCGTCGCGGGGTTCGCGGCTGCCCGCGCAAAGGGATACAGGTTCACGACCACGATATCGACCGGACGGATACCGTGAGCCCTGAGCGCCTCGAGGTCATCCGGGCGCTGACGGCGGGCGAGGATGCCCGCATGGATTCCCGGGTGGAGCGTCTTCACCCGGCCATCCATCATCTCGGGAAAGCCTGTGACAGCCGACACACCTGTGACAGGCAGGCCGGCCTCCTCCAGGATCCTGGCCGTGCCTCCCGTTGAAACCAGCTCGACATTGCGGGCGGCGAGCGCCCGGCCCACATCGACAATCCCGGTCTTGTCGGAGACGCTCAGGATCGCCCGCATACTACTGATTCTGCTTGACATTGGCGTATCAGAACACTAGGATATCCGCGGCGCTGGGCGGGCCGGCGTCGTAAGCCGAGGCCGCGTACTCGCGGTCTTTTTTTATGTTCGCAACTGTCCAGTCGCATGTCGACGGATGGGGTGGGCACGTGTCACGGCGGCGCCAGGCGCCGCGCCATTGCAAGGCAGGACAAGTACGATGCGTATCACAGGCAAGGTCAAGTGGTTCAACAACGCAAAAGGCTACGGATTCATCGAGCGCGACGGCGGCAGTGACGTCTTTGTCCACTTCTCGGCAGTCCAGGGAGACGGGTTCCGGACGCTGGAGGAGGGCCAGGCGGTCGAATTCGAGATCGTCGACGGCCCCAAAGGCCCGCAGGCCGGCAACGTCACCAAAGTCAGCTGATTCCCCGAACGGAACCGGAGGCGCCAGAACACCGGCGCTTCCGGCTTCCGGTCGTTAAGTTCCCCCGCCCTTCGGCCCCCGCACCGTCAGCTTCACCTTCCCATCCTTCACAGCGACCCGGAACGCCACCTCGGCCGTCCCCGACGTACGCAGCTTCGACACCTGATCGCTGACGAGCGCCGCGAAGCGGTGAAACGGCACGACCTCCTCGCCCGAGCTGCGGCGGGCCGCCATCAGCGAATCGTACAGGGCATGGACCTTGTCCATCTCCCGCAGGGGATCCTTCAGAGCCGCGACGTGCAGCACCCTCCCGCCGGCCGCCTCGGGTCCGCGCGCCTCCCGCGCCGGCGCAGGGGGTGGAGCCGCAAACGGACCGGGGCGCCCATCCTCTCGCGCCCGCTGCCCGCGGTCCCACACATCGACCATGGTCTGGAAGCGCGACTGGACCATTTCGAAGCGGAAGCGGTCGGCCGTCCCCGGGATGTGCCTCCGATCCCAGCGCTTGATCAGCGACTCCACGCGGCTGCGCGTTTCCCACGGCGGGCGCGGGAGACGGCCGGCGAAGAACATGCTGTACTCCGCTTCGAGGCGCTTGAGGTCCGCGGTCAGCTGCGCGATGTCCTTCTGCAGATCCGTGGGGTCTGACATGGGAGGTGCCGGGGGTCACGGGATGAGGAACCAGAGCAGCGGCAGCCACAGCTCTCGTGCGTACGGCACCGGGCGATCGTCCACCAGCACCTCGCAGCTGTCATGACGCCCCACGATCGCGAAGAGGTCACGCAGCCTGGCGGCATCGGGCGGATAGAACCGCGCGCGGTGCCGCATGGACGCTCCCGAGCCGATCTCGCGGTATTCCGCAGACGCCCTCGCCATCCCGACCGCCCTCGCATAGTCGTCTCCGTCGAAGACGGGGAACTCCAGCGACACGGAAAACGGCAGCGGGGGGCGGCCAAAAAGGGCCTCCGCCAGTTCAGGGTCGAGAGCGGCCAGTTCCTCGTCTGTCGGCGCCTCCGGGAGATCCACGTAGGGCCAGAATCGTTCGACCGGACGGTAGTCCGGGACCGGTACTGATGGGGGCTCGTTGTCGGGCATGCGCAGAGAGGAATGATATCGTGGTTCGCTCCCGGCCGGCCAACGCCCATGCGAGAGATCCCTTCCATCGAACAACTGAGGCAGCGCCCGGCTGTCCGCGCGCTGGAGGAAACGTTCGGCCGCACGGCAGTCGTCGATACGCTCAGGGCCGCTGCTGACGCCCTGCGGCGGCGGACGGCTGCGGGCGAGCCGCCACCTGCGGATGCGGGCGCTCATCTCGAGGCGGAGATTCCGGGACGTCTGGCCACCCTCTGGTCCCCGTCTCTCCAGCCGGTCATCAACGCGACCGGGGTCGTGCTGCACACGAACCTTGGACGCGCGCCGCTGGCCGCCGCGGCCCTGGCACGGATCTCGACGCTGGGGGGCTACAGCAACCTCGAATACGACCTCGGCACCGGCGGGCGAGGGCGCCGCGACACGCACGCGGAAGGGTTGATTTGCCGCCTCACCGGTGCTGAGGCTGCCGTGGTGGTGAACAACAATGCGGCGGCCACGCTGATCGCGCTTGCGGCTGTGGCGGCCGGCCGCGAGGTGATCATCTCGAGGGGGGAGCTTGTCGAGATCGGCGGGGCCTTCCGCGTGCCGGACGTGATGTCGCAGTCCGGGGCGATTCTGCGTGAGGTGGGCACGACCAACCGGACGCGCACGGCCGACTACGCCGCGGCGATCAGTGACCGCACCGGCGCCATCCTGCGTGTCCATCCGTCCAACTTCCGCGTCGAGGGCTTCACGGCTCGCCCCGCACTCGGCGAGCTCGTAGCGCTGGCGCATCGTTTCGGGCTGCCGCTCCTCGACGACATCGGCAGCGGCTGGCCGGGGCCGGTTCCCCCGCCCGCGTTCCTGCGGGACGAGCCCACGCCGGCCCAGAGCATCGCGGCTGGCGCCGATCTCGTGTTTTTCAGCGGCGACAAACTGCTTGGTGGTCCTCAGGCAGGTTTGATTGCCGGCACTGCCACTCTGGTGACGCAGGTGCGACACCATCCGCTGATGCGCGCCGTGCGCGTCGACAAGATGACCTATGCAGCCCTCGAGGCTACGCTTCAGGAGTTCGCCGCCGGCCGGGCAGCGACGACAGTGCCGGTCGCGCGGATGCTTGCGATGACCGTTGAACAGGTCAGGGGGCGTGCAGCAGAACTGGCCGATTCGCTGCGAGGAGATCTTGCAGCCGACCTCATCGACGGCATGTCAACGGTCGGAGGCGGCAGTGCCCCGGGGTCACAGCTGCCCACGTGCCTGCTCGCGCTGACGCATCAGACGCTCGAGGCTGCCGGACTCGAAGCACGTCTGCGGGCGTCCACTCCCCCCGTCATCGCCCGGATCGCGGACGACCGTGTGGTGCTCGACCTCCGCACCGTGCCGCCGGAAGAGGACGGCATCCTGCTCGAGGCGCTGAACGCAATCACCTGAATTGCCAGGAGTGCCAACATTGCCAAGAGTAGGGACTGGGGCAGTCAGCCGGGACAGTGTCAGAGTTGAACCGTCGTAATTCTTGGCAATCTTCGCACTCTTACAACTCTTCTAATTTCGGCAATCTTGGCAATTCAGGTGATTGCGTTCAGCGCCTCGAGCAGGATGCCGTCCTCTTCCGGCGGCACGGTGCGGAGGTCGAGCACCACACG
>JACCXG010000281.1 GCA_013697225.1 Acidobacteriota bacterium | reverse complement strand
GTCGCGCTGATTGCGGAGGAACTTCAGGTCTCCCCGCCTCGGCTGCGGCTCCCCGTCTGGCCCGTCTGGCTCGCCGGTGCGCTGTGCGAGGCGGTTTGCGTCCCGCTCGGAATTCAGCCGCCGCTGTTTCGGCGCCGCGTGGACTTCTACAGGAAGAGCCGCGCCTTCACAACCGCGCGTGCTGCACGGGAACTGGGCTACCAGCCGGCAGTCGATCTGCGCACAGGCATCCGGATGACGATTGACTGGTACCGATCCCAGGGATTGCTCTAGTCCTGCCGCAGCGTCGGGAACTGGGAACTGGGAGTTGGGGGCGGCCCCACGCGCTGTGATCGCGGCGCACCACGTGGGAAACTGCGGGGCATGGAGCAGGCGGAGCGCACGGAGCAGGGCACATCAGGGAGACGCGGAGTCACGGAGACGAACCCACGCCATGGCCTCCATGTCTTCGTGCCTTCGTGGCGTGCTCTTCTCCGTGACCTCCGCCCCCTCGTTCATCACTGTCCTGTCTACGTGACAGTTTCTTGAGAGTTGGGAGTTAGTCAGGCTTGCCAGTTCTTCCCGCATGACCAGAGTTGACCTGCTCGCATTCGGTCCGCATCCCGACGACATCGAGATCGGGCTGGCGGGCACGATTGCCGTGCATACCGCCGCGGGGTTCCGCGTGGGGCTCTGCGACCTGACACGGGGGGAGCTGGGCTCGAACGGCACACCTGAGGAGCGGGAAGCGGAAGCGGAGGCTGCCCGTGTGGTAATCGGGGCGGACTGGCGAGTGAACCTGCACTGGCCCGACGGCGGGATCATGGGAGGGGACACGCAGCTGGCCTCGGCCGTCAGGCTGATACGCGCCTGCCGTCCGCGCACCATCGCGATCCCCTACTGGAACGACCGCCATCCGGATCATCGTGCGGCGAGCGAGGTCCTGACGCTCGCGGCGTTCCGGAGCGGGCTGCGCCGATTCACGACAGAGGGAGGCGGGGGCGCGGACTGGCGCGCTGACTGGCTCTGCTACTACTTCATCAACGATTCCATCCCCCCGTCGCTGGCGATTGATGTCTCGTCCCAGTACGACCGCAAACGCCAGGCACTCGCGTGTCACAGAACGCAGTTCACGCCTGCGGGCAGCGGCAGCGTTGAGACCCGGCTCACCTCCCCCCGCTTCGCCCAGCTCATCGAGAGTCGCGACGCACACCTGGGCGCACTGACCGGTGTGGCCTTTGCCGAGGGGCTCGTGGTACGCGAGCCGATGCTGCGGCCGCACCTGATCAAAGACTGGCGCGCGGCACCGGCCCGGGCGGGAGACCTGTGAACGTCGGCATCGTCTGCTACGCGTCTGTGGGTGGCAGCGGCATCGTGGCGACCGAGCTTGCCAAGGCGCTGGCCATGCGTGGACATGACGTGCACCTGCTGAGCACGGAACCCCCGTTCCGCTATGCCGATTATCAGCCCGGGCTGTCGTTCCATCGAGTGCACACGCCGGCATACCCGCTGTTCCGGGAGCCGCAATACGTGCTGTCGCTTGCGAACAAGATCGTCCAGGTGACGCGAAGCTTCTCGCTTGACATCATCCACGCGCACTACGCCGTGCCGCATGCCACCGCTGCGTATCTTGCGCGGCAGATCCTGTCGACGTCCGTCCCGCCGGCACGAATTCCACGGGTGGTCACCACGCTGCACGGTACTGACATCACGCTGGTCGGAAGCGACCGGTCGTATTCCGAGACGGTCGCGTTCTCGATCGAGCGCTCGGATGGCGTGACGGCCGTGTCCGAGAGCCTCCGCGCCGACACGTATCGCGCCCTCCAGGTGGAGCGTGACATCAGGGTCATCCCCAACTTCCTGGATTGCCGGGTCCACCGGCGCACGTCCCATCCGACGCTGCGCCAGCGCTACGCGCGCACCCCGGCCGAGAAGCTGGTGATCCACGTGTCCAATTTCCGTCCTGTGAAGCGGGTGGAGGCTGTCGTCCAGGTCTTCGCCAGGATCGCCGCGTCGGTTCCGGCGCGCCTGCTGCTGATCGGTGACGGGCCGGATCTCGGCAAGGCGCTCGAGACGGCGCACTCGATGGGAATCGGGGATGACGTAGAGTCGCTGGGAGAGCAGGACCAGATCCTGCCGCTGCTTTCCATTGCCGATCTCTTCCTCCTTACATCGCAGCAGGAAAGCTTCGGGCTGGCCGCGCTCGAAGCGATGGCTGCCGGTGTCCCGGTGGTGGCCTCAGACGTCGGCGGTCTCAGGGAGGTCGTTGACCACGGCCGGTCCGGATACCTGCACGCGCTGAACGATCTCGACGGGATGGCCGCGAGCGGCGTCTCGCTGCTGCGCGATCCTGCGCTGCATGCCCGGACGGCGGCGGAAGCCTCCCGCACGGTTCAGGAGCGATTCTGCGCCGAGCTGGTGGTGCCGCGCTATGAGGCTTTCTATGGCGAGCTCGTTGCGGCTGCGAAGCCTGGCGGCGCACCCGTCGAATGACCAGGCTCTTGATCCGACTTTCGCTCTTCATGCCGATGCCTCTTCTCCGCTCTACGTATGCCCTCTTCGTCCTCGTCTTTCTCTGTCTTGTGGCCGGAGGTGCGGCTCTTCGAGGACAGCTGCGGGTGCAGCCTGTGGCCGAACTGCCCGGCGATGCTTCTCTCGAGCTCCTGCTGAGGAAGCTTTCCTCGTCCGGTACGTTCATGGAGACGACCGCACATCCGGACGACGAGAACAATGCGCTGCTGGCGATGCTCGGTCTCGGTGAGGGCATGCGCACGGTGCTCGTCAGCGCGACGCGCGGGGATGGCGGACAGAACGAAATTGGTCCGGAGCTGTTCACGGCACTTGGCGTCCTGCGGACCGAGGAACTGCTTGCCGTCCACCGTTTCGACGGCGCCGAGCAGTACTTCACCCGCGCGGTTGACTTTGGCTTCTCCTTCAGCGTCGAGGAAACATTGGAGAAATGGGGGCGCGAGGAGATTCTCGCTGACTTCGTGCGGCACATCCGCACCCTCCGGCCGGATGTCATCGCCGGGTTTCTCTGCGGCGGGGAAGGGGGCGGCCAGCATCACCAGGCATCCGCGAAACTCACAACCGAGGCTTTCAGGGCCGCGGCCGATCCCACCCGCTTTCCCGAACAGCTGCAGGCCGGGCTGCGGCCGTGGCTCGCGACGCGGGTTTTCTGCACTGATATCTCCGGGTTCGGCCCACGCCGGGCCGACACGCCCCTGGGGCCGGACATGCTCGTGGTCGATACCTCTCGTTTCGACGGTCTCCTCGGCCGGACGTATGCCGAGCTCGGGCTGGAAGCACGGTCGATGCACAAGTGCCAGGGCACCTCGCAGCTCCTGCTGCTCCCGGGTGAGACCCAGAACCGTACATACCGGCTGACCGATTCGGTGACGGGGGAGCCCGGAATCGCCCCAGCGTCGATGTTCGCGGGGATCGACACGTCGCTCCCCGGGCTCGTACGTTTTGCTCCGGGGCAGGCGGCGGCGCTGACTCCCGCGCTGACGCGCATTGCCGCGCACGTTGCCGATGCACGCGGCGCGCTTGCGTCCGGAGGCGCGCAGGCGGCCGTGCGGCCGCTGGCCTCAGGCCTCGAGGCCACCCGGCAACTGCGGACCGAACTCGCCGCCGCCGCCCACGGAGACTCTGAACGGCTCGAGGTCGACGAGCGGCTGGCCCGGAAGGAAATCCAGTTCGAGCAGGCGCTCGTGATTGCGTCGGGGCTCCGGCTCGATGTGCTTGCAGACGATGGCCTGGTGGTGCCGGAGCAGAGCGCCGGTGTCGTGCTCCACGCCGCGAGCCACTCGGAGGAAGGCGTCCAGGTAGAGAGTGTGGCCTTTGCGGGGGGGGAGGAAGGCGCGACGGCCTGTGCCGGCAGGGTAGCGCGAGGCCGTCCCCTTCGATGTGCCGGGAAGATTACGATCCCCGCCGACGCGTCACTCTCGACGCCGTATTGGAAGACCCGGGCTGATGCGGCGCGCTACGACTTCGAGACTGGCGTGCCGTTCGGATCTCCGTTCACGCCCACCCCCTTTACGGCGACGGTCGACATGATCATCGCGGGCCAGGCGATCAGGCGCGTGCAGCCCGTCGAGTTCCGGTACGGCGATATCGTCGCCGGCGAGAAGCGGATGGAACTGCAGGTGGTGCCGCCTTTTGCCGCGACAGTGACTCCCGAAATCACGGTCGTCCCTGCCGCCGCAGCATCCCGTCGGACAGTCGATGTGCGTGTGACCAACCATACGCGGGGGGCGGCGCGTGCCACTCTGGCGCTGCAGGTTCCGGCGGGATGGTCGGTGGAGCCCCTCCAGGCGCCGCTCGCCTTCACGCGCGAAGACGAGGAGGCGACGACAGCCTTCGTGCTCGTTCCGCCCGCCAGGCTCCAGCCTGGTGAATGGACCGTCGAGGCCCTCGTGCGCGGCGATGGAACGGAAATCTCCAGCAGCCTGGGATTCGAGGTCATCGAGTACCCCCACACGCGCCGCCGTCATGTCGTGCACCCGTCACGCACGCGCCTGAAGGTCATCGACGTGGCGATTTCCACAGGCTTGCGCATCGGCTACATCATGGGGGTGGGGGACCAGGTGCCCCGCGCAATTGAAGGATTGGGCGCGGACGTCCGGCTCATCTCTCCGGGAGAGCTGGCGTCTGGAGATCTGTCCGCGTACGACGCAATCGTCACCGGGGTCCGTGCCTATGAGCGGCGGGCGGACCTGCGCGCGAACAATCACCGCCTTATCGCGTACGCGGCCAGTGGCGGCACCGTCCTCGTGCAGTACAACAAGTTCGAGTTCAACGAGGCGCAGTACGGACCCTATCCGGCACAGGTGAGTGCCGGGCGCGTGACGGACGAAACCGCTCCCGTTGAACACCTGGTGCCGGACCATCCGGTGTTCACGACGCCGAACCGCATCGGCCCCGGGGCCTGGGCTGGCTGGGTGCAGGAACGCGGCCTCTACTTCCTCGGCGAACGGGACGCGCGCTACACCGATCTGGTGCGCAGTGCCGATCCCTTCCCGTTCAACAGTGGTCCGCGGACCGGGGCGCTGGTGGAAGCGCGGGTGGGCAATGGGCGCTGGATTTACATCGGTCTGGGGCTGTGGCGGCAGCTGCCCGCGGGCACGGACGGGGCATATCAGCTCATGGCGAACCTGCTGTCGCTCGGGAAGGCGCGATGAAGTTTGCTCCAGAGTACGTGAGGCTCGTCCTCAACGAGAACTTCGAGGACGCGAAGTCGCAGTTCCTCTCGCCCCTCATGGCGATCCATCGTGCGCACCTCGTGATGCTCGCCGAACAGGGAATCGTTTCACCCGGCGAGGCCCGCGCCATCCGCGACGCGTTGAACGGCATCGATCCCGCGCAGGTCCGGTGCGTGCAGTACGACGGCACGTACGAAGACCTCTTTTTCTACGTCGAGCGGCTGATTGCTGCGGGCTGTGGCGAGGACACCGCCGGGCGCCTGCACACGGCCCGCTCGCGCAACGACATCGACATGACGATGTACCGGATGCAGCAGCGGCGCATGATCCTGGCGCTGGTGGACGGCACCACGCGGCTCCGGCGGGTGCTGCTCGACCTTGCCGCGCAGCATCGGGAGGACGTGTTTCCCGCCCACACCCACACCCAGCCGGCGCAGCCCTCCACCATCGCGCACTACCTCATGGCCGTCGTCGAGGAGCTCGAACGCCATGCGGTCCGGCTCCAGGCGGCGTACGCCAGCACGAACCGTAATCCTCTCGGCGCCTGCGCCATCACCGGAACCGGGTTCCCGATTGACCGTGCGCGGACCACGGCGCTGCTTGGATTTGACGCGCCCACCGGCAACACCTACGGGAGCATTGCCACGGTGGACTATCTGCTCGAGAGCGTCTCGGCGGCCACCGGCATGCTGACGGGCCTCGGGCGTGTCGTCCAGGACCTGCTGCTCTGGTGTACGAGCGAGTTTGGGTACCTGCGGCTGGCGGACGGCTTCGTCCAGTGCAGCAGCATCATGCCGCAGAAGCGGAATCCCGTTGCCCTCGAGCACGCGCGGGCAATCGCGAGCAGAGCGGTCGGTCAGGCGTCCGCCATCGTGCTGACCGTGCACAACACCCCCTTCGGCGACATCGTCGATACCGAAGACGACCTGCAGCCGCTGGTCTGCGCCATGTTCCGGGATGCCGCGCGGGCGGTCCGGCTGGTGAGTGCGGCACTCGAAGGGGCGGAATTCAATACCGCGCGAATGGCGGAACGTGCAGCGCAGGGCTGGATCACCGTGACGGAGCTCGCCGACACGCTCGTGCGTGATTACGGTGTGCCTTTCAAGGCGGGGCATGCGATTGCCTCGCAGCTTGTCGCCGGGTCGCGGCAGGACACTGCGGGCTCTCTCTCCGAGGCGCTGACCGCGGCCTCCGAGCGCGTGCTCGGCCGGGCGGTGACGATCGACGAGGTGACGCTCGCGCGGATTCTGAGCCCGCGCTACTTCGTCGAGGTGCGAACGACGCCAGGAGGCCCCGCACCCTCCGAAACAGCACGGGCAATCGAGGAGTCCGAGAAGCGGCTCACGTGTGATTACGCCTGGGTAAGCGAGACGACCGGCAGGTTGGACTCGGCGGAGGAGAGCCTGGACGCGGCACTCACCGCGCTCTGAAGCCCTCCCTCAGATGGAGAGCACCCAATGGGTGCCGAGGTCGAGCGGCAGTTCCTCGAGCAGCCGATCGATCAGAGCGGGCCCGTAGAGATTGAGGAAGAACACGACGGCAAGGGTGCGCTCCTGCGGGTGCCCTTGGGGAAACGTCTGGAGCTGCGCCCGGGTGAACTGCCGCCGCAGCGTTTCGTCGCGCTTCTTCGCAGCCTGTATGAGCTTTCCGTGCAGGGCGCGGATCTCGTGCTCGATCTTCCCGCGCGTCGTACCCGCGGCGCCGGCGAGCGTTGGATCCACAGCCGGAACCACTTCGATCACCCGCTCCATCGCACGCCGCACCGCTTCCTCCGCTTCCTTCACGGCAGATTCGACGGTTGGCGGCAGCTGCGCCTGCAGGAGGCGATTCAAGGCGGATTCGTCCTGTGCCTGCAGATCCTGGAAGGGAACATCGTAGCGATTCAGGAACCGGGCGGTGGCAGAGTCGACAAGCGTGGCGCTCGCGCGCGGGTGGATGAGCGGCATCGGGAGGCCGAAGTGGGCGTACACCTCGTGGAGCTGCGCGAGGTAGGCAAGCTCGCTCGGACCGGCGACGTAGCAGATCGTCGGGAACAAGCTGTCCTGGACGATCGGTCGCAGCAGGACGTTCGGGCTGAAGTGCTCCGGATGCGCCGCGGCATCCTCCGCCAGCGCGGCCGCCGTGAAGCTGTCGTCGCCGGCCAGGAACGCATCCCCCTGCCGGCGGATCGGCTTGCGGGAGCCATCCAGCCGGAAGAGCGCGAGGCTATCGGGCTGCGGGACCACCTGCGGAGCATGGCCACGCGCGGCGAGTTCCTTCCCCGCAGCGACCGCAAGAGCGGCTGTGCGCCCGACCGTCGCGAGCTCCTTTGCAAAGACATCGGCCACCAGCGGCTTCACCGCCGGATCGGAGGCATCGAATACGACAAGGCCGTGCGGACCCAGGAGCCCCTCGAGCCAGCGGGCAAATGCTTCCGCCATGCTGGCGCCCTGCCGGTAGGCGGCTCGGAGGTCCGCCATCACGGACGCGGTGAAGTCGGTCGGGGTGAGGGTCCTTTCGAGCTCCGCGAGTGTCTCGGCCACGCCGCCGGGCAAGCGCAGGGACCCGATCGGCAGTTCCCCGGCCCCCTGCGGACGGGGGAGCGTCACGGAGTGGGGGTGGAATCGCTCGTCGAGCACGGTACAGCTCGCCACTTCTTCCCAGTCGTGATCCTCGGCATCCACCCAGAAGAGAGGGACGACGGGCACGCCGAGAGTCGTCTCGGCGCGCCGCGCCAGCTGCAGGC
>JACCXG010000269.1 GCA_013697225.1 Acidobacteriota bacterium | reverse complement strand
TCGTGGCTTGCCGGCCCGCAGTTCCAGGTTGATCAACCGCAGCTCGTCGGAGAGCTCGGGATAGGCGAACGCCAGCTCGGCTCCCACGCGCGAGAGCGCCTGATCCAGGCCGAGCCCGGCCTCGACGCTGACGACAAGCAGATCGAGCATGTCAGCCAGGGCGAGCTGAATCCGGTGGGCGCGGGCCTTGGCTTTTCTGGCAAGGACCATCCCCGGCAGAACGTAGCCGAGACCGAGCCCGCCGAGGGCCAGCGCCAGGTTGGGCCGCATGAAGATGGAGGACGAGAGAAGCGCAAAGAGAAAGAGCGCGACGGTCACCCGGATGCCGAAGAAGATCGTCAACGCTTCATCGCGCCTGTAACCTGCCTGGACGAGCCGCAGCCGGAGCGAGCCGAGCTCCTTCGGGGACCGCGGCACCTTCTCGCCGACCCGCTTGAGCATCCCGGTCAGAGACTGGAGCCGGGAGGTCGGGTTCTCCTCACTGCTCCGGTCGACAGCGAGCTCCTCGAGGCGTCGGTCTATCGCCGTCGCCCGACGCGGCAGCAGGGCCATGGCCGCTGCCGTGATGACGAGCGTGCCGAACACGAATGCCAGAAGCGGCAGAACCATCGTCACGCTACACCTCGATCTTGATGACCTGCTTGATCCACAGGTAGCCCACCGTCTGCATCCCCAACGCGCCCATCAGCATCATCTGCCCCATCGGCTCGCGGAACAGCAGGTTCATGTGTTCGGGATTGATGAACGACATCGCCACGCACAGCACGGCGGGTAGCGCCAGCAGCACGTAGCCGGTAAAACGTCCGTGAGCCGTGTACACCCGGACCTGGCGAAGGATCTTGAATCGTTCGCGCACCACGTGCGCCAGGTTCTCGAGAATCTCGGAGAGGTTGCCCCCCGTCTCCCGCTGGATGAGTACGGCCGTCGCGAAGAACCGCACGTCGATGAGAGGGATGCGGTGGGTCATGTTGTCGAGCGAGTCCTTCAGCGGCAGACCGAAGTTCTGCTCGTCGAAGGTCTTTCTGAATTCGGGCCCGACCGGCTCAGGCATCTCGTCAGCCACCATCTTCAGCCCGGTGGCGAAGGCGTGGCCCGCCTTGAGTGCCCGTGCGATCAGATCGAGTCCCTCCGGGAACTGCTCCTCGAAGGTCCGCATGCGGCGCGTGCGCTTGACCTTCAGGACGAGGAACGGCAGCGCCGCACCGATCACCGCTCCGAGCGGCAGGCCCCAGGGTGAGCGGAACACCATGCCGGTGATGAGGGCCATGATCCCGCCCGCCGCGAGAACCATCAGGAGGAGACCGCTCGGAGAGACCTTTGTGCCGGACTGCTCGAGCCAGCGGCTGAGAGCCGGCCCTCTGGCCGTACTGCCCACCAGCCGGTCGAATGCTGGCAGTGCTCCCTCGTGGTGAACCTTCAGGAGCTTGGTCTGCGTGTCTTCGACTTCCTGCGGCTGCGAGATTTCCTGCAGGCGCGCGTCCAGCCGGCGCTGGACGAGCATTGCCGGCACCCGGCTGGCGGCCAGGTAGAAGCCCATGACCAGCGAACTGCCCACGGCGAAAGCAAGGACCGTCAGGATGAGAACCCCCATCACCGCACCTCCGTCACGCCCTCGAACATGTCAGCGGCGAGGTGAATACCTGACGCCTTCAGACGTTCGCAGGCTTTCGGCCGGACCCCCGTTGCGCGGAAGCGACCCGCAACCTTCCCCTCGGACGTGAGACCGACCTTCTCGAACGTGAAGATGTCCTGCATGGTGATCACGTCCCCTTCCATCCCGGTGATCTCGGAGATGGCCGTCACCTTGCGCGTGCCGTCGCTCATGCGGGACTGCTGAATGACGATCTGGATTGCGGCGGCGATCTGCTGCCGCATCGCACGCTCGGGCAGGTTCGTCGCTCCCATCGCGATCATCGTTTCGATTCTCGAGAGCGCATCGCGCGGCGTGTTCGCGTGAACGGTGGTGAGGGAGCCATCGTGGCCGGTGTTCATGGCCTGCAGCATGTCGAGCGCCTCCTCGCCTCGGGTCTCACCCACCACGATGCGATCGGGCCGCATCCGGAGCGCGTTGATCAGCAGTTGCCGCTGCTTCACGGCACCCTTCCCCTCGACGTTCGGCGGACGCGTCTCCAGGCGGGCGACGTGCTCCTGGTGCAGCTGGAGCTCTGCGGCGTCTTCAATCGTGACGATGCGGTCGCGCTCGGAGATGAAGCTCGAAAGCACGTTCAGGAGCGTGGTCTTGCCGGCCCCCGTTCCTCCGCTGATCAGGATGTTCAGCTTCGCCCTGACGCAGTGCTCGAGGAACTCCAGCATCGGCCGCGTCATGGACCGGAGCGTGACGAGATCCTCCGCCTTCAGCCGCTCGGCAGGGAAGCGCCGGATGGAGAGCAGCGGTCCATCAACGGCAAGCGGAGGGATGATCGCGTTCACACGGGAACCATCCGGAAGCCGCGCGTCTACCATGGGCGAGCTGTCGTCGATCCGACGCCCCACGCCACTCACGATCCGGTCGATCACCCGGAGCAGGTGCCTGTCGTCCTGGAACGTGGTGGGAAGCCGCTCGAGCTTCCCGCGGCGCTCCACGTAGACGAACTTGTGCGTGTTCACCAGGATGTCGCTGACGGTGGGATCCCGGAGGAGCGGTTCCAGAGGCCCCAGGCCGAAGACCTCGTCGATCACCTCGGCAAAGATGACCTCACGCTCGCTCATGCTCAGCGGCGTGCCTTCTTCCGCGATCAGCTCGAAGAGGAGCGTGCGAATCTCCGACTCCGCCCGTGCACGCTCCGCGTTGGCGAGCGCCTCGAGGTTCAGCCGGTTCAGGAGCTTTCGATGTACGTTGGCCTTGAGCTCGAGGTGCTGCGCACGCGGCGCCTCGGGCCGGGGCGTGCGGAGCGGAGCGGGAGCAACAGCAGTGAGGGAAGCGCTCATGTATGGGCCCTTTTTCTACAGGAGACCGAGAAACGGCCGCCGCTTCTCCGGCTCGGGCTTGACGACTTCGGCGCGGCCGACCAGCGAACGCGTGAAGCTGCCGAACTGCGCCGCAATCTCCGAATGGTTGCTGAGGGTCAGGGGCACTCCGGAATTGAGTGCCTCCGAAACGGTCCGGTAGTCGCTTGAGAAGGTCTGGAAGATCCCGTATCCCAGCGCCGTCTCTATCTGCTTCGGGGCGATCAGGTGCTGGTCCGACCCGCGGTTGAGCAGGATCTTCACGCGCTCGCTTCCGGCGCCGAGCTGGCGCACACGCTCGATGAGCCGCTGAGCATTGCGAATCGAGGGCACGTCGGGATTCGTCACCAGGAACACGGTCTCCGCGGCATAGAGCGCCGCCACCGAGCAGGCGTTGATCGTGTTGCCTGCGTCAATCACGATGTGCTCGTACATACGGGCGAGCACCCGAAGGAGCTCTTCGACCGCGCCGGCATCGGTGGCGGTCGGACGGTCGAACTGATCCGACCCGGCCAGGATGTCGAGTCCGGACTTGTGGCGGGAGACGAGCTCGCGGAGGAAGTCCTTGTCGAGGCGCTGAAGGTTCTCGATCGCATCGAGAAGCGTGAAGCGCGGACGGACGCCGAGGAACAACGCCACCTCGCCAAGGCACGGCTTCAGATCGATCACGATCGTGGGGCGCTTGGTCAGCCTGGCCAGTTCAACGGCGGAGTTCACCGCAACTGTCGTGGTGCCGGCTCCACCCTTGGCGCCAAGGAAAACATGGGTAGTGCACGACTGACGGCCGCCCGCGTTGGACGCCTCCCGCTTGGCCGCCGTCCGGCGGACGGCCCCGTGGAACGACTCCTCCATGGACCGCGAACCGTGGTCGGCGCCGCCGGGATTCCAGGGGAAGAACTCGTTCGCCCCCGCACGCATGGCCTGCAGGATCAGGTCGGACTCCGCGGCGGCAGCCACCGCAAAGATCGGCACCGCGCCGTGGGAGGCGCGGAGCCGCTCGATGGTCGCCATTCCGGACGACGAGTCGAAACGGATGTCGACTACGAACAGGTCCGGCGCCACATCGTCGCGGCCTCCCTCCACGATGCCGACCGGCACACCGCCGGCCCGGAGGAGCCGCGATGCCTGCCGTTTGAACTCTTCGTCGTGACTGACGATTGAGGCTGCGAGTTGGGCCATGTGGAGTCCGGTATGTCTGAAAAGGATGAGAGGCGTACGCACGCCGCGTGGTCCGCAGTCGCAACGTATGTGCCGTCGCGCCTGAGACTGTGTGGCCACGGAAAACGGTCGTAATCAGGCGGGTTCCTCGCATCGATGTGTCTCCGGCACGAGCTGTCGCGGGACAAAGCATCACGTTTTCGTGAGCAAAAGCCGGAAAACCGTTGCCGGGGTCGCGAGGCGAGTAAGGAGTGGCGCTGAAAGGACAAGAGGCGGGATGGCCAGTGCCGTCCCGCCTCTTTGTGGGTTGCGAAACGCGAGAGTGCTTACTGCACGAGCCGTATCGCCTTCGGGTTCAGACCATCCGGCGCCGGACCAGCGGTGGTGTCACGGATCCCCGCGATCGGGATGATGCGGCCCCAGATGCCGTTACCGCTCGTCTCCTCCAGGAAGAAGCCGATCCAATTGGC
Organism: Acidobacteriota bacterium; assembly: GCA_013697225.1. Taxonomy (GTDB): domain Bacteria; phylum Acidobacteriota; class Vicinamibacteria; order Vicinamibacterales; family 2-12-FULL-66-21; genus JACCXG01. The sequence continues at coordinate 2,600 of JACCXG010000269.1, read as the reverse complement.
TGTCTGAAGATCCGCCGTCCGTCCATTGCGCTTGCCGCTGTCGTAGAGGATTGGGTCATACAGAGGGATGGGGAACACTCGCGGGCTCTGGCTCCCGAACTGGCTGCCCACCACCTTGTTGAGGCTGTGGTCCCACCGCGCTCCAGGGTCGCGCGCGATCAGGTCCCGTGCGCCTTGCGCCGTTGGTCCTTCCATCGCGCCTGGCTCCTGGGTCAGCGGATCAGCCCAGTGGTAGATCGTCTTGTTGCAGTTTGCAATGTTCCAGCGGTAGGGATCTCCGCCGCTGATCACCGGTTTGCCGAGCGCAAGGGAGAAGTAGAAGCTGACCGTGATGTTATTCCCCGTCGCCGCGCGGATGCCCAGGCGCTGCCCCCTGTGGGTTTCCTGGTTGTAGCCGGTGTACCCCGATTTGTTGGCGGGAATGTAGATATCCGGATTCGCCAGTGGATTCCCTTTGTTGTCGAACGCGTCGTAGGTGTCGTCACCATCCCAGGGGGGCGTCTGCCGCTCGATCCACTTGTCCGGGATGGTGAACGGCTTGACGCAGGTCATCGCATTGGCCGGAGAGACTTCCGCAGTCGCAGTGGCCACGATGTCCGCGCTGTTGACGCGAATGGCGCGCGCGACCAGTGTCGCAACCGTTCGGCGGACCGTCACCCGAACGCGGTTCGGAGCGCCGCTGGCATCATTCAGGAACTCCACGTCCTGCGGCCTGACCTGCACGACACCCGTGTCGCCGGCCCCGCGCGCCATCACGAGGTTTGCCGAAGCGGCAGCAATGGCGCTGGTCACCGCCGGCCCCGATGCGGACCGGTCCTCGAAGCTGTCGTACAACATCGCTGTCGCTCCGGCGAGTGCGCCGGCGTCCGCTGAGTTCTGCGCCTGATTTCGCGCCGTCATCAGCATGCCGACATCGATGGCGAGGATGCTGGCGCCCATGAACGCCATCACCCCCATACCCACGAACACCAAAGCCATTCCTTTTTCGTCTCGAGCGATCCGGCGGAGTCTCTTCATAATGACCTCCTCAGCAACTGCCAGCCTGCTGCCGTTGTCTACCCCCCACAGCGTCGCGATTACCGGCTCGCGCTCCTGGACGTCCTGGCGAGCTCCGCCTCGTAGGCGGCCTGAGCCGCCTTCAGCCGCTGTTCCGCGTCCGCAACCGACTTCTGGCGCTTCTGATCCTCTTCGGCCTGTCGTTTTGCGACTTCCGCCTCGCGCCTCATCCGATCGGCCTCGAGCCGTTCCTGCTGGCGCCGCTGCTCATCCTGTTTCTTCACCTGCTCGGCCAGGCGCCTTTCGTCGGCGCGTGCTTCCGCCTTCTGCCGCTCGGCAGCGCGCTGCTCCTCGGCAAGACGCTCCCTCTCCGCGGCCGCGTCGGCGCGCCGCGCGGCCTCGACGGCCCTCTGCTCGTCCCTGCGCGCCTGCTCGAGAGCCTCGCGCTCCTGCGGCGTCGGCGGCTGAATGGCCGTTGGCGGGATGCGCGGTTCCTCTCCGGGTGACGGCGCAGGCGTCGGACCTGCCTGAAGCGACATCGTGGCCGTCCCCTCTACCGCTGTGCGGTGCTCGCTCACCGATAGGTCGTGCGATGACACCGAACGGCCGCCATGGCTGCCCTGTCCGGCCGAGGGGGCCTGGGCTCCCACGGAAGCGGGGCTCGCGACCGCAGCGGATTCGGAAGCGGGAGACCCGTCGGGCGTGGCTGAGCGTGAGGGCGCGGGCTGGCTCACCGGGTAGCGCGGGGAACCAACGTACGGGTCAGGAGTCGGAAGCGTCTTGCCGGGAGCCGCAAGGTAGGGCTCCACGAGTGAGGGCAGGGCTTCCGAGACGCCCGGCGCTCCACGCCGGATGATCTGCGGCGTCACCATGACCACGAGCTCCGTCTGCTCCTTCTGATACGCACGGCTCCGGAACAGGTTGCCGAGTATGGGAATGTCACCGAGCCCGGGAACCTTGCGCATGGAGGACAAGGCGGTGTTGTTCATCAAACCGGCAATCGCGAATGTCTGACCGTCGCTCAGTTCGACCTCCGTGTCCGCACGCCTCGTCGTCAGGGCCGGCACGCGGAAGCCTTCGATCACAACGGCGTTGTTGAAGTCGAGCGCACTGACTTCCGGACGTATCTTGAGATTGATGAGATCTCCACCAAGGATCGTCGGCGTGAAACTCAGGCGGACACCGAACTCCTTGAAGAGGATGGTCACCGAGCTGCCGCCCGCTCCACCCTGAACCACGGGAATCGGAAACTCTCCACCCGCGAGGAAGGTTGCTTCCCGGCCGGAGAGCGCCACCATGTTCGGCTCAGCGAGGCTCTGAAACACGCCTCTTCCCTGGAGCGCCTTCACGACGGCCCCGAGCTGGTTCTTGGCGTCGAACAGGAACAGATTCAGGTAGTCGCTGAAGACCAGCGACTGCCCCATGTTCGCCTTGTTCTGGTCGAAGAACGGGGCGGCGAACTGCTGGGTGGTCGTTCGGCCGAAGTAGTTGTTGTTCCCGTCGGAGAAGAGCGACGCGCCAAGCTCCTGCAGGGCGTTGCGGCTGACCTCCGCGAAGCGCACGCGCAGCATCACCTGGTTCGACGCGACACCTTCCTGCTGCTG
>JACCXG010000266.1 GCA_013697225.1 Acidobacteriota bacterium | reverse complement strand
GGGGCCGTTCCCGGTGCCCGGGCCACGACCTGGGGGCTGGTGGAATCGATGGGTACGCCCGGGTCTACGCTCGAGCTTGCGGCAGCGGCCTTCTGCATACGTCCTCCGCACAGGAATCACGGACGCCTCGGCGGCCGGATCCCGGAACGATCACGAATTGAAACGGAAGCGACAAATCACGGTGGGGCGGAAATCTATCCCCGTCACATTGCGGTGTCAAGGGCAGATTCTACTAGATGTAGTGTAGTTTGTTGAGCTCAGCCGCTATATGTGGAGAAAACTGAATGCTGGTCTGGAGTTCTTCTCAATGACCTATTTTCAGCCGTTGAACCACGACACCGCCGCCACAGCCCGAGCGGGGCCAGGGACTTCCCCGCGGGGGAGTTCCCCCCCGAGTGTGGGACGGGCGCGGCCCGGGAGGGAGACGCTCCGTGCCTGAAGCTCGCGCGCGAACTTCTCGGCTTTGTCCGCAAGCTCGCGGCCGAGCTCGAAATTGGAGGCCTTGATGGCAGCTTCCGCCTCGGTGATGAAATCCTGCACCTCGAGGTAGGCCTTCTTCCGCAAATCGCTCAGCCGCCCGTAGTCAACCGAGTTGAGCACCTTCCTCGCTTTGTCGAGTGTGTCGCGAATCTGGCGCTCCGCGGCCGCTGGATCGGCGGTCGCCGGTGTGCGGAGCAACGGCGCGGGCGCCGGAGGCGCCGGGGGGTCGGCAGCGGCTGGATCAACGACGGCAACGTCGTGCTTGACCTCCGGCTTCTGAGCCTCTTTCGGCGGGAGCTCCCGGGGGGACGCCGCGCGGGGTCTGGCCGGGGGGACACGGGTTTCCGGCTGTAGAGGGGGAACGGGCTCAATCTCCGGTTCGGGGTCGGGACGTGCGACCGATGCGACAGGCGGGGCCTCGACAATCCGCGGCGGAGGCGGGGGCACGATGAGCAGCGGGCGTTCGAGCGGCGCCGCCGCCCGGGTGGTGCCGCAGCCGAACGCACCAATACCGAGGACCAGAACCAGGGCCAGTCTGCGCATGTGTTCCTCCATTCTACGCTTGACGCCCCAACTCAGCCGCCCCTCCCGTCACGCCTGCGGGAACATCACCCGAAACCTCGTGCCCCGGCCCGGCGTGGACTGCACTTCGACTTCCCCGTCGTGGAGCTGGACGATGCGGAAGACCATCGAGAGGCCGATGCCGCTCCCCTTCTCCTTCGTCGTGAAGTAGAGATCGAAGATGCGCGGCAGATTCTCCGGCTCGATGCCGATTCCCGTGTCCTCCACGAACAGCTCCACGCGGTGGCGCGTGGCCGGCTTGCAGCCGAGGCGCAGAGTACCCCCTTCCGGCATCGCCTGCAACGCATTGATCGCCAGATTCAACACCGCCTGGACGAGCATGCCCTGATCCCCGTTGATGGGGGGAAGCATCTTCAGCGACTCCTCGCGCACCGCCACCCGCCGGCGGTGTGCTTCCGGGCCAATCGTCATCACGACATCGTGAATCACCTGATTCAGCAGAATCGGCTGGAGATTGAGCTCCTCGGGGCGCGCGAACTTCAGGAAGCCGGCGACGACCTCGTCGAGCCGCTTGATCTCACTGGAGATGATTGTCACGTGCTTCGTGAGGTCGAGCGTTTTGCCCGCCCCGCCGCCCGGCCCTGCCATCACCATCGGTTCGCGCAGCACCCCGAGCTTCTGCTTCAGCAGCTCCAGGTGGATCGTCATGGCGTTGAGGGGGTTCTTCACCTCGTGGGCCACACCGGCAAGCAGCCGGCCGAGCGCCGCCGCCTTTCGCGAGTAGTTGAGGGTGGACTGCACCTGGTTCAGGTAGCCGACGTTCCTGGCGACGAGCATGGCGCCAAGGAACTTGCGGTTCGTGTCTTCGATCGCGTGACACATCAGGAGCCGCTCGGAGTCCGCGTCGGATTCAGCCCCCATTTCGGGTGCGGGCCCGTTGCCCCCCTCGATCCCCGCCTCCGCAGGCAGGCCCCGAGGCACGGCCACCGACAACGGACCGGTCGACTTGCCTGTGGAGAGGGTCCGATCGACCAGTTGCCGGACGGGGTGGGTCCCGGGCAGCTCCGCGATGCCGATCGCGCGCATCGCCGCGTTGGTGAAAATCACCTCTCCCTGCGGCGAGAAGAGCGCCACCGCGTCTTCGAGGCTCTCCATGACGGACTGGTAGTCCGCCCCTTCACGTGAGCTTAGCGTTGAGCCGTCGCCACCCCCTTTCCCAAGGGCGGCCAGCTGTGCGCTGACAGCCTGGAACGAGCTGCCGAGGTCCTGGAACTCCTGCTCGGGCAGGTCGAGTCTGACGTCCAGATCGCCGCGCCCGAGCCGGCTGAGCCCGCTCTGGATGACGTGGATCGGGCGCAGCATCCACTGCGCGAGCATGATCGCCACGAGGGACGACAGCACCAGGGCGAATATGACAACAGTGATCGCCCGATGCATCGCCGAGCGCAGCTCGGACCGGACGAGCAGCGTCGAGACGCCAATCCGGATCGAGCCGAACTGCTCCAGCTGCTCCGTCCCCACGAGCAGCGGCTGGGTGTACTCGAACGTCTCGTCGGAGTTGATGGCCAGCAGGCGGGCAATCGGACCCGCAGTGACGATCTCCGCGAAGTCCTTCTGCTCGTCGAGGTGGGTCCCTTCACGGCTGGCAGGGGCGCTGGCGACAGCAATCCCCTCCGCGTTCACGATGGCGGCGTACGTGACACCCTTGGAGTACCCGATGCTCGAATCGAGGATGGACCTGATGCCGCCGTCGCCGCGGAGAGCGGCGTAAGGTTCCCGGGGACCGTCGCCAACCACCTGAAACGCGCGCTGGTAAGTGGCCTTCGAGAGGAGCTCGGCGCGGGATGCGGTTTCCTCGAGCAGGACGTAGGACAGGCTGCTGAGGTAGTAGCCGCTGAGGACGGCAACCACCGCGATCACCAGCGTGGTCACCCCGGCGACCTGCTTGGCTTTGATGCTCACTCGAGAGCTCTACCCCCGCTTCTCGGCCGCGTCCCGCCGGCGTTCGCCGAACTGCTCGCGCATCCGATTGAGCTTGTTGTGCAGGGTCTTGAGGCTGATGCCGAGGATCTCGGCCGCGCGTGTCTTGTTGTTCCTCGTATGATCGAGCGTCAGCACGATCAGCCGCCGCTCCGCCTCATCCACCGTCGTCCCGGGTGAAAACGTGACGGTGGGGAGCGTTTCCTCCCCCTTGGCGACCAGCGTGGGCGGAAGGTGCTTCGGTTCGATGAAGTCCCCATCGGCCAGGATCGTCGCGCGCTCCATGACGTTGCGCAGCTCGCGGATGTTGCCGGGAAACGGGTAGTGCGCGAGCAGATACTGCGCATCCTGATCGACAGCGCGCACCGCCTTGCCGTTCCGGGCGTTGAACTCGGTCAGGAAGTGATGCGCGAGGAGGGGAATGTCTTCCTTGCGATCGCGCAGCGGCGGCAGCTCGATCGCAAACACGTTCAGCCGGTAGAACAGATCCTCCCGCAGCTTGCCGGTGCGCACCGCTTCCATCGGATTCACGTTCGTCGCGGCAATGATGCGCACGTCCACGGTCTGCTCCTGACGCCCGCCCAGGCGGCGGAAGGTGCGCTCCTGGAGCACGCGCAGCAGTTTCACCTGGGTCCCCGGAACCATCTCGGCGATCTCGTCCAGGAAAATCGTTCCGCGGTGGGCGAGCTCGAATACGCCGGTGCGCCGATCGTGCGCGCCGGTGAACGCCCCCTTCTCGTGGCCGAAAATCTCGCTCTCGAGCAGCGTTTCCGGAATGGCCGCACAGTTGATCGCGACAAACGGAAACGACGAGCGGGGACTGAGCTCGTGAACCGTCTGGGCGATCAGCTCCTTGCCGGTACCGGACTCGCCCGAAATCAGGACCGAGGCCAGCGTGGGCGCCGCCTGCTCGATGACGCGGTAGATGCTGCGAATGCTGGGACTGTTGCCGACGATGCGGCCGAACGTGCCCGCTTCACGCAGCTGGCGGCGCAGGTGCCGCACTTCCCGCAGTGTCTCCTGACGCTCGACCGCCTTCCGGAGCAGGATGCGGAGCCGCTGCGGATCGACCGGTTTGTTCAGGTAATCGTAGGCCCCTTCCTTGATCGCCTCGACCGCGGTCTCGACGGTGCCCTGGGCCGTCAGGAGGATGAGGGTGATGTCCGACAGCTGATCTTTCAGTGCCCGCAGCAGCTCCATGCCGCCGGAACGCGGCATGATGAGATCGCTGACGATGATCGCGGGACGGAAGCTGGTGACCTTGCGCAGCCCTTCGTCGCCGTCGGCTGCTTCCTCTGTCTGAAATCCCCAGGTCTGGACGAGTTCCGCCAGCCCCTCCCGGGTCGCGTGATCGTCTTCGACAATCAGGACCCGTTCGCCTGCAGGCTGGCCGGCGGTCCCTCGCTCTTCAGTGGCGTCCTCATGACTTACATTCACCCGGCAAGATTAACACTGCGCAGGTAAGGATTACACGATATAAGCCGTTCGGCTGCCGGATGACTGACTTTCATTCGCGCTGGAAGACGCGTGAAGGGCAGGGGACCGTGCCGAATGATACAGTGCTCCTGTGCTCGACCCGGCACAGGAGCTCACGTCGGTCGCCCAGGCCGGCGCCCCTCCGCCAGAGCTTCCACCGGCCGCGCCCCGGCGCCGCATCCTCCCTTTCGAGCGCATCGGAGCGCTGATGGAAGTGGTGCTCTGCTCCGGCTTCCCCACCCAGATTCTCGTCGTCGCGGGGCTGACAGGCATGGGTATGCGGCCCCGTGATGCGGCAGGGGAATGGTCGCCGGGGTTCATTGTCGCCATGTCGCTCATCGATATGGTGCTGGTGCTGGGTCTGGTGTTCTTCTTCCTGCGCACGCACCGGGAACCTGTCGGCGAGTTCCTGCTGGGCCAGAGACGGCCCGCACGCGAGGTGCTCCTCGGGCTCGCGCTGATCCCGGGGGCGTTCCTGCTGGTGGTGCTCGTGCTCGGCACCATCCTGGCCATCGCGCCGGAGCTGCACAACGTTCCGGTGAACCCGTTTGGGCGGATGCTCCAGACGCCCCGCGATGCGGCGATCTTCGCTGTGGTGGTCATGCTGGCCGGGGGTGTGCGCGAGGAGGTGCAGCGCGCGTTCATCATCCGGCGATTCGACCAGTACCTTGGGGGTGCGGCGGTCGGCATCGTGCTGTTCAGTGCGGTGTTCGGCCTCGGGCACGTGGACCAGGGGTATGCCGCCGCCATCGCCACCGGGCTCCTGGGAGCGGCGTGGGGCTGGGTGTACTGGAAACGCCGGAGCGTCATCGCGCCGGTCGTGAGCCACGCCGGATTCAACCTGGTGCAGCTGGTGAAGTACGTGACCCTCACCCTGCGATAATGGTGAGTTTGCCCGTCACGATCCGTTTCCTGACCCTGACGCCCCGCGAGTACCTGGCCCTGGCGGTGCTGTTCCTGATCTCGCTCCCGGCGGTGACGCCACGGGTCTATGCCTCCGACGAGATCCAGTATTTTGCGTACCTCCGGTCGCTCTGGTTCGATCGGGACGTCTCCTTCGAGAACGAATACCGCCACTTCTTCGACAGCGGTGTGGCGGCCACGAGTGGATTCCACGCCACGTTCCTGGAACCGTTGACCCCCACAGGCCTTCGCGAGAACTTCGGGACGATTGGCGCGGCGTTGATGTGGGCCCCGTTCTACGCCGTTGCCGATATCGCCATCCGTGTCCGCCGCGCAACCGGCTCCGAGGTGGCTGCCGACGGATACGGCCGTCCTTACATGGCGGCTGCCGCTTACGGATCCGCGACGTATGCGTTTGCCGGGCTGGTGCTGTCGATCTCCGCGGCGAAGCGGCTGACGGGAACCGGCCTCCTGCCGGGACTTGCCGTGTGGTTCGGCACCCCGCTTCTGTTCTACATGTATATCGCACCGGCCTTTGCGCACGCATGCTCCGCGTTCGCTGTTGCGCTGTTCGTCAGCATCTGGCTGCACGTGCGGACGCGGTGGACGGTTCCGGACCTGGCGGCGCTGGGGGCGGCGGCGGCGCTGATGACGATGGTGCGCGAGCAGGACATCCTGTACGCGCTCGGGCCGGCAGTCGACTACGTGCTGTCCCTCAGGAAGCGCGAGGGGATTGCCGTGCGCGCCCGCATTGCCGCGCTTGCGGCGGGGGTCGGTGCATTCGTCGTGGCGTACACACCGCAGCTGCTGGCGTACTGGTCGTTGAACGGCCGTTTCGGGCCGTCACAACTCGTGACACGGAAGATGTCGTGGACGGCGCCGCACGCGATCGAGGTCCTCACCTCGCCGCGTCACGGGTTGTTCGCCTGGACCCCGCTTGCCCTGCTTGCGGTTGCCGGTCTCGTGCTGCTCTGGATCCGTTCGCCGCGGGTCATCACCGGCCACCACGGAATGGCCGGCCTGCCGGCCGGGCAGGTACGCCAGATCGGGGGGTGCATGCTCCTCATGCTCGTGCTGCAGGTCTATGTCATCGGCAGCGTCGAATCCTGGACCGTGGCCGGAGCCTTCGGCCAGCGCCGCTTCGTCAGCGCCACGATCCTCTTCGTCGTGGGGCTCGCCGCCCTCCTCTCCTTCCTGCCGGGAGGCGCCGCACGGAAAGCCGCGCTTGCCGCAGGCGTCCTGGCCCTCTGGTGGAACATCGGCCTCATGGCGCTCTTCGGCGCCGGCCTGATGGACCGCCAGCGCCTCCACCTGCGCCAGAACGCGTACGATGTCTTCGTGACCCTTCCCAGGGAGGGGCCCGCACTCGTGTACCGCTACTTCACGGATCGCAATTCGTTCTACAGGGTGCGGTAGAGAGTGCAGCATTCCTGGCACTTTGGCATTCTTGGCATTTTTGGCATTTCTTCTGATGCGTCTGGCCTATTTCGCTGATATCCGGCTTCCCCTCGAGCGCGCCAACGGAATCCAGACGATGGAGACTTGCGCTGCGCTGGCGTCACGGGGGCACGAGGTGTGGCTGATCGCCCGGCCGGACACGCAGGACCCCAGACGCGATCCATACGAGTACTACGGGATTGCGCGGAGCGGGCGTTTCCAGATCGAGACGGCGCCGGTCGCCGGGCCGCAGTTCGCGCGGAGGCTCGGCTATCTGGCCTTCGCGCTCGGCCGCGCGCTGGGGCGGGGACGTGGTGACCTGCTGTTCACGAGAGACCTCGGGGTCGCGGCCATGTTCGCGTCGGTGCCGGCAGGTACGCGTCCGCCCTTCGTCTACGAGTCGCACGGGTACGCCCCGGATGTTGCCGCCGAACTGCCGCAGCTCGTGGCGACGGCAAAGCCGGCGGGCCGGGCAAAGCTGAAGCGGCTTGCCTCCCGCGAGGCGCTCGTGTGGCGGGAAGCGTCGGGGTACGTGACGATCACCCGGTCGCTTGCAGAGGCCCTCCGCGGCAGGTTCGGGGACCGGGACAACCTGGCTGTCGTCCCCGATGGTGTGCGCCTGTCCCCCGGGCGCACGTATGTGCCCCGCGTTGAAGGTGAGCCGGTGGTGGTCGGCTATGCCGGCCATCTCTACGCGTGGAAAGGGGTCGACCTCCTGCTCGAGGCGCTCGCAAGGCTGCCGGCTGTCCGGGGGTTGATCGTTGGCGGCCATGATGCCGAGGGGGATCTCGCGCGCGTGCGCGCAGGCGCGGAGAGACTCGGCATTGCCGGCCGCGTGGAGTTCACCGGGCTCGTCCCCCCCTCGGCCGTGCCCCCCCTGCTGGCGCGGGCGGCCATTCTGGTGCTGCCGAATCTGCCAACGACCATCTCCACCCACTTCACCTCGCCGCTCAAGCTGTTCGAGTACATGGCCGCGGGACGAGCCATCGTTGCATCGGACCTTCCGGCAATCAGGGAAGTGCTCACAGACGACGTGAATGCGGTCCTCGTCGCGCCGGGGGATGCCGCGGCACTCGCGCGCGGCATCGAGCGTCTCGCGGCGGACCCCTCGACGGCGGCGCGGCTGGGGCGGGCGGCGTTCGACGCCGCGGACGGCTACACATGGGAGCGGCGCGCCGAACGTCTGGACGCCGTGCTCGAACGCGCCCGCACACGCTGATGGTTTCCGCGCGCCTCCGCTCTCTCGTTCGCTGCCCCGAGTGTCACGGCACCATGGCGGCGGTGGCGGACGACGCTCGTGCGCTCGCCTGCGACAACTGCCGGCGCCGCTACCTGCATGCCGGTGAGTTTCTCGATCTGCGTCCCGAGGTGCCGTTCTCGGAGCAGACCCGGTATCTGGATGAGGCGCTGCACGCCGACGCCCGTCACGAGCGGGTGTCACCCCCCCTGCTCGGTTCGCGCATCCGCAACGACATGCTCCGGGCGTTCCTCGGTCCGCGTGCAGACGACATCGTGGCCGACCTTGGATGCGGCAGCGGCCGGGCGCTCCTCTGGAACAGCGACTGGAACGCCACCACCGTCGGTGTGGACATCGCCCCGTTCTTCTCCGCGGACGCGCGACGGTCGGTGGATCTGCTTCTCGCCGACTTGCGGAAGCTGCCGTTTGCCGACGGTACGTTCACGAAAGCCTATTCCCTCGACGTGCTGGAACACCTGTCGCCGGAGTCGCTCCGCGAGATGCTGGCGGAGGCCAGCCGTGTGCTCAAGCCCGGTGGACGGCTGTTCGTGTATACGCACGTCCGCAAGAACGCCAGGATTGCGATCGGTCTGAGATGGGTGAACGCGCTGGCGCACGCGCTGGAGCGGGCCGGGCTCATCGACCTGCGGCAGGAGCGGCTGCGCAAGTCGGATCACATCAATCCGCTCCGCGACATTCCGGAGCTCGAAGCGGTCGCCGATGCCGCCGGGTTCCGGGTCGCCCGCATCCGCTACTACACCCCCATCCTCGGGGGGCTCGTCGAAAACGTGCTGATGCGAGTGGCCGAACGGGCGATGGCGCGCCGCGCCTCGGGGCGGCTGCGAGCCGCAGGCAAATCGGAGGAGGAGGCCGAGCTCACGGCCGTGCGCGACGCCCGGAGGGCGGCCAAGTCGAGAATCGCGTCCAGCCGGGGAACCTACCTGACGCTGCTGGCCCTGTCGTACGCAATGAAGCTCGACCTGCTGCTGTTCGGCCGCGTGCGCTCAGGGCCGTTCTTCGCCCTGCTCGAGAAGAAATGGGAAGAAATGCCAAAAGTGCCATGAATGCCAAAAATGGCCGACCGAGCGACGACTCCTAAGTTTTGGCACTTTTCGCAATCTCCGAGAATTCTTGGCACTCTTGGCAATTTTGGCATTCTTGGCATTTCTTGATGAGGCTTCTGTACTGCGCAATCGATCAGACGGTGCCTGGAACGAAAGGGGGCTCCGTCCATGTCGAGGCGGTGGCGCGCGGGCTGGCGGCGCTCGGTCACGAGGTGACAGTGCTGACGGGGCCGGGTGACCGGCCGTTCCCGGGGGGTGACGTGACATGGATTCCCATGCGCCCGCCGCTGGGGGTGAAAGAGCTCCGCTGGATGCGTACAGGGGCGGTGACCCGCCTTGCACACGCACTCCGTCCCGACGTGGTCATCGAGCGCTACTACAACTTCGGCGGTGAAGGGATCTTGGCGGCGCGTGCCGTGGGCGCCGTCGGTATGCTGGAGGTGAACGCTCCGGTGGTCGATCACCCGGGATCACGGAAGGCTGCCCTGGACGGGGCGCTGCTCGTGAGGCCGATGCGCCGCTGGCGGGAGCGCCTGTGCGCACACGCGGATGTGATCGTGACTCCCAGTGGGGCCATCCTGCCCCCGGGGACGCCCCGGGACAAGGTCGTCGAGGCGGAATGGGGCGCGGACACGGACCGGTTCCACCCCGGGGCGACGGGACGGCTGCGCTTCGAACGCCCGGCCGGGGTGCTGGCGGTGTTTGCCGGTGCGTTCAGGGCCTGGCACGGCGCCGTCCATCTGGTACGCGCGGTGAAGCTTCTGCGGGAGCGGGGACATCGTGATATCTCGGCCGTGCTGATCGGCGACGGGCCCGAGCTGCCGCGCGCGCGCGCCGAGGCCGCTCACGCGGAAGGGATCGTCTTTACCGGACCGGTTCCGCACGATGAGATGCCGGCGCACCTGGGTGTGGCTGACATCGGCGCCGCTCCGTTCGACGTTGCCGCGCATGCGCCGCTGTCGCTCGGGTTCTTCTGGTCCCCCTTGAAGATGTTCGAGTACATGGCTGCGGGCCTGCCCGTTGTCGCGCCAGCGGTGGACCGCATTCCATCCCTCGTGCGGCACGATCGCGAAGGGCTGCTCTACTCCCCGGCCGGACACGTTCCTCTGGCAGAGGCGCTTGTCGCGCTCAGCGATCCGGAGAAGAGGGCGCGGATGGGGAAGGCCGCGCGCGAGCGCGCTGTCGCGGAGTACAGCTGGTCTGCGCACTGCCGGATCCTGGAGGCGGCCCTGGACCGGGCGCTGGCTCGGAAGACCGCACGAACATGAGAATCCTGCTCGCCACGGACGCCTTCCCGCCGGTCAGCGGCGGCAGCGGGTGGAGCACGTATCACCTCGCCCGCGGCCTGAGGACACGCGGGCACGACGTGCTGATCGTCAGGCCGATGCCGGGGAAATCTTCATCAGTCGTAGAAACCGAATACGACGGCTTCAGGGTCATCGAGGCAGGTTTTCCTGCGCCGCCACTGCCCTACGTCCGAAACTACTTCAAGAACGAGCGGCTCTATCGCACGCTGCCGCAGATACTGACGGACATTCTGCGCCGCGAGCGGATCGACATCGCGCACGGGCAGCACGTGCTGACCTGCCTGCCGTCCATCACCGCAGCCCGGCGGGCAGGTGTTCCAGCCGTGTGCACCGTCCGGGACTACTGGCCGGTCTGCTACTGGTCGGACCTCATTCACACACGCGACGAGGCGGCCCTGTGTCCGCGCTGTTCCGCGGGGGGCATGGTGCGGTGCATTCAGCCGCGAGGAGGGACCGCGTGGCCGGCCGCCCTGCCGATGATCCCTTACATGCGGCGGAACCTGCGCCGCAAACGCGAGGGGCTGGCCGGAGCAGACGCCGTCGTAGCCGTCAGCACCACGATCGCGGCCGACCTGCGCGCACGAGCGCCCGAGCTCTCGGAGGTGCGAATGGAGATCATCCCGAACCCGGTGGACGTCGCCGATCTGCGCGCACGTGCCGGGCGCAGCAAACGTCCGCTGCCCCAGCCGTACGCGCTGTACCTCGGCAAGCTCGCGCCGAACAAGGGCACCGTCCACCTGGTGCCAACGATCGAGCGGGCGGGCCTGGACTGGCCCCTGGTCGTGGCGGGGGATGGACCCGATCGCACGGCCGTCGAAGCGGCAGCACGACGGGCCGGGCGGGACGTCCGCTTCACGGGCTGGGTGGATCAGGGTGAGGCGACCGCCTGGCTCGCGCACGCATCGATGCTCGTCTTCCCCTCACGCGGACCGGAATCCCTGAGCCGTGTCCTGATCGAGGCCAGCGCGCTCGGCATCCCGATCGCCGCGATGAACACCGGCGGCACGCCCGACATCGTCGAGGACCAGTCGACGGGACTCCTGTCGGCAACTCCGGAGGAGCTTGCCGGAGATGTCAGGCGACTTGCCGCGGACGAAGGGCTCAGGGGGCGGCTCGGGGCTGCCGCCCGGGAACGGGCGCAGCGGTTCGACGCGCCTGCCGTGGTCGAGCGGATGGAACGCCTCTACCTGTCGCTACGGAAAGATCCGGCGTGACGCCGCAGGTGCGTGTCGCGGTGATCGCCCGGGCCGTGGCGCCGCTGCACGGCGTCGGCGGGGGCCTGGAGCGCTCCGTTCACGATCTCGTCCGCTACCTCTCGTCGCACGACGTGCACGTCACGCTGATCACCCGCCCCCCCACCACCCCCGGAAACCCGGGACCGTCGGTGCCGAACGCGGCCGGTGGCGTGCTGCAGACGCAGGCCGGATCGGTCATCGACCCGCGGATCAGGACGATAATCGTGCCGTATCGCACATTCCCCTTCGCGGGAAGGCGCGGGACGACGGTGATTGATCGGAGTACGGCGTATCCGCTGTTCGGGATGCGGGCAGGCTACGTCGCCTGGCAGCTTGCCCGCAGCGGCCGCGTGGACCTTGTGCATGCCTTTGGGGCGAGCGCACTCGGCTACGCCCGGAAGCGGCGGCAGAGCACCGTCCCGCTCGTATTGAACCCGCAGGGGCTCGAGGAGTTCGGGGCCACGGACCCGGCACGGGCGCCGGTCAAGCGGGCAGCCTATCTGCCGCTCCGCTGGGCCGTGCGGGCGTGCGCCGCGGCGGCAGACGCGGTGATCGCCACCGATCGCAGCCTGGAGCCGGCGGTACGGCAGCACCTGGATGTGCCCGCCGACCGGGTGCGGATCATCCCGAACGCGCTCGACCTCGACCTCCTCGACAGGCTGGCCACGCCCGCCTCGGGTGCAGGCATCCGGCGGCGCGCGGGAATCGGTCCGAGAGAACGCGTGCTGCTGAGCGTGGGGCGGCTCGAGGCCAGCAAGGGGTTCGACGTGCTTGCGGCGGCCATTGCCGCCCTCGTCGAGCACGGCACCGCGCTGGTGGAGCCGTGGCGCTGGGTGGTCGTCGGCGAGGGCCCCTATCGCGGACAGCTGGAACGCATCATTACGGACGCGGGCCTCTCGAACCGCGTCCTGCTGACGGGGCGCCTCCCGGACGCTGATGTGCACGCATGGTACGAGGGGGCCACCCTGTTCGTGCACCCGACCCTGTACGAAGGGAGCTCGCTCGTCACGCTCGAAGCCATGGCGCACCGGCGGGCAGTCGTGGCAACAACGGCAGGAGGGATCCCGGACAAGGTGCGGCCCGGAGTGAACGGCTGGCTGGTACCCCCCGGGCGTGCCGATGCGCTGGCGGCGGCGCTCAGCGGTGCACTTGGTGAGGCTGGCCGCCTTGCGGGCATGGGGCAGGCCGGCCGCGCAATCGTCGAGGCGGAGTTTTCATGGCGCACGATCGGTCCGGCCACGCTCAGGATGTACGATGATCTGCTGAGGAACCACTGAACGGATGGACAACCGCTCACTGCCGCGGCAGTATCCGCGATGGCTCGGGCGCCTGGCTGCGCTCTCCGACTCCCCCCGCCGCACGGCGGCGGCGTTTGCGCTCGGCGTGTTCCTGAGCTTCTCCCCTTTCCTGGGGCTGCAGGTTTTCGCGGGGATGGGGCTGTCGTTCGTCCTCCGCCTGAACCGGATGGCCATTTTCATAGGCCTGTGCACCAACCTTCCCTGGGTGATGGTGCCCTGGTATGCGCTGACGACCGCGCTCGGTGCGACGCTGCTCCGGGTACCGCTGGCAACCGACGTCGGCGGCCGGCTGAGAGCGTTGCTGGAGATGCCCATCTATCGTGCGCCGTTCTGGGACTCCGCCGTGGAGATTCTCCGCCCCTTTCTATGGTCGTTTGTCCTCGGGTCCACCCTTGGCGCCCTGGTCGTGGGGGCGCTGGCGTACGTAACCGTCTCGAGAGTGATGGCGCGGGTCAACGCCTCCGGGGCGGCCTGACGGCCGGCCCTCAGGCGTCCGGCTTGCGTGCGATGCAGAGGAGCGAACTGCCGATCGGCATGTCGAGAAGGCGAAGCGCCCGCGCCTCGCACCAGAGCAGGGCCGCGAGGGTTTCGTTGACGGGCGCGGCGGGCACGGCGAGGTCGGTTCCCGCCTCTTCGGGCGTGGCGAGCCCGATGGCGCGCTGCGCCGAGCGGACGGCCAGCATCAGTGGAAACAGAACGAAGTTCGTATACGTGAGCCTCACGACGCTCAGCCCGGCGGCCGTCAGGAGCCGCCGCAGGCGCCGCCGTGTGGACCGCCGCACTTCAGCCCCGAAGAGTGAGTGGTTCCCCCGCAGAATGCCGAGCGCCGCGACGTTCACGATCACGCTGCCGCCAGGCTTGAGCACCCGCACGATCTCCTCGATCGCCCGGGCCTCCTGCTCCTCGTCGAGCGCATACAGCACATCGAAAGCGGTCACCAGATCGAACAGTCCGGCCCCGAAGGGCATCTCGTCGATGGAGGCTCGCGCCACGCGGAGCTGCCCCGCCTCCCGGGCAAACTGCAGCCCCCTCGAGGAGATGTCGAACCCGAAGGTCCGTCCGTATTCTCCGAGGATCGCCAGGTTGGCGCCCGTCCCGCACCCGCAGTCGAGAATGCGCGCCGACGCGCGGCCGGAGAGAGCCTGCCGGATCAATGGACGGACGAAGGCCCTGAATCCGCGAAACCAGAAATGGGCCTGTTCGGCCCGGTGTGTTGCTTCGAGGAGGCGATCCATGGCTCGTGCGTGCGCTCACAGGGGCCACGGACGCGCAGAGCGCTGCCGTTGCGTACCGGCGCGGAATTGCCGTAGCCTACGAGCTCATCAGTTGGCGCCACCGGACGCCGGCGCCGAAAGCCCCTGTCTACAGGCCGTGGCTCAGCATTGTAGCCGAGAGCGCCGCCACCACGCGGCGGCTCGACGCCGGGAGATTCCGTGACGGAACGTGAGTGGCGGGAGGCCAGCGACATGAGGCGGGCGACACTCTCGCTGGCCGCCATCGTGATCGCTGCGGCAACGCTGCGGTTCCTCGGCATCGGGGCCGGTGTCCCGTACGCCATTGGCGTGGACGAGCCGGAGGTCGTCAACCGGGCAGTCGGCATGATGCGCTCGGGCAGCCTCAACCCGCACTTCTACGACTACCCGTCGCTGTACATCTACGTCCAGCTGGCCACGGCGGTGGCCAGGTTCATGGCCGGCTCCATGGCCGGCGAATGGCACTCGCTTGCCGAGGTCACGTCGGCGGACTTCTACGTCTGGGGACGCGCCGTGACGGCGGCGCTCGGCACGCTGACGGTGCTCCTCGTGTTCCACATCGGCCTGCGATGGGGCACGCGTCCGGCGCTGCTTGGCGCGGGGCTCCTCGCCGTGATGCCGCTGCACGTGCGCGAGTCCCATTACATCCTCACCGACGTCCCGCTGACGTTCCTGGTGACACTCACGTTCCTCCTCTCTCTGCGCGCGCACGAGGCCCCCACCGCCCGCGCCTTCGCGTGGGCGGGCGCGGCGGCAGGGCTCGCCGCCGCCACGAAATATCCTGGCGGCCTGGCGCTCCTGCTTCCGCTTGTTGCGGTGTGGATGACGCCGGCCACTCAGCCGTCACGGCTGGCGGGAGGACTCGCGGCAACAGCGGGGGCTGCCGTCGCGTTCCTGCTCGGCGCCCCATACACGGTGCTGGACCTTCCCGCATTCCTCGACGGGTATGCCCGGCTGATGGGCAGTTACACCGCGGCGCCCCCCCCTGAGGCGGCCTGGAGCCTGTACCTCAAGCACCTGCGGAACAGCGTGCAGTGGCCGGGGTTCCTGCTGATGCTCGGGGGCACGGTGCTGGCACTCGTCCGCGCGGCGCGGGGCCCGGGGCGGGTGCGGTGGACCCTCGCCGTGCTGTTCCCGCTCGTCTACTTCTGGTTCATCTCCAGGCAGAGCCTGGTGTTCGGCCGCTACCTGCTGCCGCTCGTCCCCTTCGCCTGCCTGCTGGCCGCGGCGGCCGTCGTCTCCGGTGTCAGCCTGCTGCGGCGCTTCTCCATCCCGCGCGCGCTGCGGACCGCGTTGATCGCCGGCCTGACCGTCGCCACATTGCTCCCGGCAACGCTCACGTCCGTCAGCTTCGTGCGGACGCTCCGGCAGGAGGGGACCGCCGCGCTGGCCCACAGCTGGATCCGGCAGAACATCCCCGAGGGCTCCACGATCGTCATCGAAGCGGCAAACCTCGTGCTGACCCACAGCCCGTACGAGAGCGCCAACGTGCGGCAGTTGCGCGACAGGGAATACGACCACTATCTCGAGATCGGTGCTGACTTCCTGGTGGCGTCCTCTCACGCGTACGGGCCGTATCTTGCCGCGCCGCAGGTCTTCCCGCGCGAGTACGCGGACTACATGCGGCTGTTCGGCCAGACACGCGAGGTGGCGCGGTTCACCCCTTCGCCGGAGCATCCCGGCGCGGAGCTGCGGATCCTCAAAGTGCAGCCCTGAGGGGGCGGCCGATCACCGGGCCGCCGGCAGGTACAGCACGACGACGTTGCTGCGGCGGCGGAGCCCTTCCACCCACTCCCGCAGGAAGGCTTCCCGGCTCCGTTCCGTGAGCGTCGCGCGGGCGGTTTCCCGCACCTGTTCGAAGGGACGCACCCTCCCGTCGACCGTGAACTCGGCGCTGTTCTCCCTGTAATAGCGCATCACCTCGTCATCCGACGGATCGGCCAGGGTCCCGAAGCGCTGCTGCAGATAGACCTCGAGCCTCAGGGTGTCGCGGACGTGGCGCCGCAGTTCGTCGTGCGACATCGCTGTCTCTTTCAACACCGCGTCGAATGCGGCGGCATCGGCGAACCGCGCCCGCACCGCGGCAACCCCGGCATCGACAGCGGCGGGATCGGGTTCGGGGGGCACGTATCGCTCGACCTCCGTCTGCATGAGGGTGCGATCGATCAGCCGTTGAAGAGCGGCGGCGACCGGATCCTCGCTCACGTCAGGCGGCACGAGGCCGAAGCGCAGCGCTGTCCTGACATCCGAGAGGGTGATGATCTGTCCCCCGACCGCCGCCAGCACGCGGTCGATGATCTCGGCCGCTGGCGCCGCACCGGCAGATGTGAGGGAGATGGCGGCCGCCAGCAGGAGTGTCGCGGGGGAACGCATCAGAACGCCTGCCCGATGGAGAAGTGCAGCACGCTGCGCGGCTCGCGGCGTCCGCCGAACTCACGGCGATCCATCTTGAACCCCAGGTCCACGCGGATCGGACCGATCGGCGATCGATACCGGAGACCGAAACCAAGGCTGCCGCGCAGCTCCTCGGCTGCGAAGTCGGTGACCCGCTCGAACACATTGCCGCCGTCGACGAACAGCGCAGTGCCCACCCCGCCCCAGACCGGGACGCGCAGCTCACCATTCAGGATCAGCACGGCATTGCCTCCGCGGGGAAACCCGCGCGCGCTGATCGTGGCGGGAGTGCCCACCGTGTCGAGCGCGAAGCCCCGGATCGTCGTGTCCCCTCCGGCAAAAAACCGCTCGCTGGCCGGGAGGTCCTCGATGGCCTCCCCTTCCGGGTCGGTCGGCAGGGGAGGACGCTCGAAGCCGTCCGCCAGCCCTACGGAGGCCCGGCTCGCGAAGACAATCTGCCTGAGGCCCGGGAGCCTCTTGAACCAGTAGCCCTGCATGTAGGTCTTCATGAAGCCGACCTGCCCGCCAAGCCCCCGGGCAGCCACAGTGCCCTCCACGCTGAGGAAGGCTCCGCGTGAGGGCTCCACGATGTCGTCTCGCGTGTCGCGCGCGATGGCCCCGGAAAACGACGAGAGCCGCACCTGCGGGAAGAGGCGGTCGATGGCGGCCTGTTCGTCGAGGTTCAGACGCTCGTCGAACGTCCTTGTCGCGCCGAAGGAATACCGGCCGCTGGCCCGTATGGTCGGCGTGAGACGCCGGAGGAGTTCGGCGGTGACCCCCCTGCGGGCGAAATTGAAGCTGGAGCGCTCACCCTGTTCTACCGCGCCGGTCACTGTCAGATCAGCATTCCAGAGGAACTCCCTCGGCTCGCGGTAGGTCCCCACGACGCGGTATTCGCTGAACCCGATTCCGCGTCCGTCCCGCTCGGGATCCTCTGGCGCATCGTTGGGGCGCACACTGACGCGGGTGAAGAGGTTCACGGACCGGTTCTTCCCTCCGAGATTGCGGCGGCCGATGTCGAAGAATCCGCGAGGGGCCAGCTCGATCCGCTCCTCTGCCGTGCCGCCGGGACCTCCCGCCCGCAGGCGCCGGTTCACTTCGAGACCACCGCCGTAGCCCACCGTTGTCACCGGGGCCTCTTCGACCGTGATCAGGACGTCGCGACGGTCAGGGGGGCCGTGCTCCAGCTCTCTGATGTCGATGCGGCGGAAGAGACCGAGCGCGCTCAGCCGCCGGCGGCTCTCGAGCAGATCGCGCAGACCCAGCGGCTGCCCCGGCCGGAGCAGCACTTCGCGCCGGATGACCTCCTCCTCCGTACGCTGGTTCCCCACGACGAGGACGTGATCGACGATTGTCTGCGCCCCTTCGGTCACCGCGAACTGGAGATCCACGCGCGTGCGGTCCTCGGAGAGCGACGGAGTGACCTGAACGTCGGCTGACGCGAACCCCAGGTTGAGGTACTCCAGCTGCACCGCATCTTCGTCGGCGGCGATCGCCGGCTCGTAGTACGGATCGCCGGGCTGGAGACGAATCAGGCTGCGGATCTCGGTCTGGCCGATGGCCTCCGTTCCGGCGATCGTCACCCCGCCGATCACGGCGCGCGGGCCTTCCTTGATCGTGATTGTGGGGCGCACGAGCGCGGCGTCGACGCCGGAGTCGGTCTCCTGGACTTCCACGGAGCTGACCTCCGCCCAGGCAAACCCGCGCGTGCGATAGAGCCGGAGCAGCGCGCCGGTCGTCGCGTCGAGGCGCGAGGAGATGTAGAGATCTCCGGGTGCCAGCGTTATCAGCGGACGGAAGTCTTCGGGCGGAATGGACGCGTTGCCGGTGATCTGGATGCCTCCAGGAGCCACGCGATAGACCGGTCCGGCGCGGATGGTGAACACGATGGCCAGCCGGTTCTCGTCGAGCTCTCTCGGCTGGACGGACACGTCAGCCCGCCAGTGCCCCTGTTCGCTGAGGTACGCGCGGATCCGCTGGACGGCATCTTCCAGGAGGTCTTCCTCGACCGACCCCTCCCGCTGGAACGGGACCAGCGCGGCACGACGGTCCGCGGGAATCTGATCCCCTTCGAATACCACGGTGACGAGCGGACCGGGCTGGATGTCGACGGCAACGTCCACGAGCCGCCCGTCGGCCGACAGCCGAACCGTGTGGCTTGCAATGGCCTGGAGGTGTCCGCGATCCCGCAGCCGCTGAACGTACTGGGACAGCCGCTCCTGTGTCGTGACCCGTTCGTAAGGGGTTCCCGGGGCGAGACGCAGACGGCCGAGCAGTTCCGCGCGCGGTTGCGGAGCGGAGCCCGTGATCTCCACCGTTTCCACCCGCGCCTGCGGACCGGCGGAGATGTCGAGCGTCAACACGGTACGTGGCGGGTCGCGAAGCTCCGTGGAGCCCGGACGCACCGAGGCGTTGAAATAGCCACGGTCCTGGTACAAGCGCTCGAGCACACGCGCCACCTCGGCGCCGCGTCCGAGCTGAGGCGCACGGCCGAACCGCTCGGTGACCGTGCTGCGAAGGAGCCGCTCGGAGAGCGCGAGATCCCCGCTGAACTGCACGCGCTCCACCGCCCTCACCGGAACCAGGTGATAGCGCAGCTCGATGCCCCCCCCGGAGGCGTCGACCGCCTCGACCTGGATGTCCTGGAAGCGTCCGAGGCTGTACAGGTGCGCGATCGTCTCGCGGACGTCCGCCATCGACAGCGGCTGGCCGATTCGCGTCTCGATGAGGTCGCCGATGACCGCTTCGGTGCTCGGCTCCTCCTCGACGAGAATCGTCACGGCCGAGACGACCCGCCCTGTGTACGTCTGCGTGGGTGTCTGGCCCTTTGCCGGCGCGGGGGCGAGCAGCACCGCCAGGAGCACGAGGATCCCCAACCGCATCAGAAGCTGTGCCGGACCCTGAAATCGACAGCGAACGTCCGGTCGCCAGTCTGCGTCAGGACGACCCCGACGCGGTCGCTCTGGTCGTATTCGAGCACGATGATCTGATCCCTCGTGGCCGTGGCGCCGAGGGCCCGGGAGAACGTCAGGTACGCTCGCGGAGACAGACGCTTGCCAATCGTCAACCGCGCCGACGGGGTCAGGGCGTCGTCTTCGTTGCCGATCGTTGGCGTGATCTGCGCGGTGTCGAGCCGCAGGGTTTCCTCGACCACGCGGCGCACAGGAGCGGAGATGGTCCCGGTCAGCAGCCGGGCGCCGGCGGCGCGCAGCAGCGCTTCTTCCGCTTCGGTCGCCCCCTGGGGGCTGAGCGCCCGGAGCTCGGCATTGGTCAAGTCGGCGCCGGTGCCGAAGAGCAGCGCGATGATGTCCACCTCGGAGAGCGGCGGGTCGGAGCCAAGCGCCACCGAGATGTTGCGCGGCGTTCCGGCAACACCGAGCGTGACGCGGAAGGTCTGCGACGGGACGCGGACGCGCGTCTCCGCTTCGATGTCGAACAGCGGCTCGATGCTGCCGGCCGGCGGCGTCAGGAAGTCCACCGTGCCGCGCGTGAGCACGTACCGGTTGCCTTCGAACACGATGCTCCCGCGTTCGAGTTCCACGCGCCCGAATACCGCCGGGCGATCGTAGGTGCCCTGCAGCTTGAGGTCCGCGCTCGCGACGACATCCGCGATGTTGTTCTGGATGCGCAGCGTGTTGGCTGCCGTCACGTCGATGTCGAACCGTACCGGGAATTCCTGCGTGGCAGCCGGGCCGGCCGGCAGCGCCGCCCCGCGCCCACCGGCAAGGTCGAACAGGTTCGGGTTCACCTCGAGGCGGCGCGTCCACACGGCGTCGTGTACGGTGACGGCCCCCCCGAGCACCGGAGAGGCGGCATCGCCGCGGAGCCAGAGGTCGGCATCGATCAGGGATCTGAACCCTTCCGGATACCGGACGCGCATCCCCTCGCCGACAGCCGTCAGGCTCAACTGACCGGGAGTGAACCCGTTCATGTCGATCCTCCCGCCGAAGGTGACGCTCCCGCCGGCAACCCGTGCGGTGACGTCCTCGACGCGCAGGCCGGCGGCCGTGAACGAGACCTGCCCGTTGATGGCTTCGAGCCCGTGCGGAAGCGACAGATGCCTGATTCTGCCGTCCACAAGCCTGGCGCTGCCCGAAAACTGCGGCTGGTTCAGCGGCCCGCGCACCTGGGCGAGCACGGCGGCCGTCCCGCGGCTGCGCACGTCGCGGAAGAAGCCCTGCAGGATGCCGAGATTCGCCTCCCCGGTGGCTTCCACTTCCACGGTGGCCTCCTGCAGGCGCACGTTCCCGGCCATCTGGAGCTGTGTGCCCTCTCCCGCCAGACGGAGCCGCGCGATCTCGAGCACGTTGCGGTCCAGTCCGAGCTCGATCGGTCCGTCGTTGCGGAGCGCATAGTCGAACAGCTTCAGGTCGAGTTGCTCCACGCGTGTCGTGACGGCCAGCGCATCCATGTTGGCCAGCTGACCGACCACCCGGACAGTGCCCCCGGCCACTGCGGTGGTGAACGGGGAGAGGCGCGGCTCGAAGAAGCGCACGTACGGATCGAGCGACGTGTCCTGGAACCGCAGAGAAATCTCGGCGTCCCGGTCGGCAGCCATGGAGAGCCGCCCGGATCCGGAAACGAGCAGACGCGGGGAAGCGGCCTCGAAGTCGCCGGTCAGCATGTCGCCGCGGATGGCCATCTGGCCGGTGACCTGGCCGACACCTTCATCGCCGGCGAAGAGGTCGTCGATCCGGAGTTTCACGTCGTAGCGCGGATCCTCGAAGTTCCCGGCGCCGCTGGCGGTGAACTGGAGCAGCCCCGAGAGCGGGGCGCGCGGCATGTCCAGCGTGCGCAGGGATTCCACCGGCACCCGCCGCCCCTCGACATTGAGCGAGTAGCTCCCGTCCCACCCGACGCGTGCCGCGCCGGTGACCGTGCCGGTGCTCTTGGTGACCTGCAGGGTGTCCAGCCGGACGCCCGTGCCCTCGAACCTGAGCGCGGAGGTCGCCGACTCGAACGTCTCGCCGTACGCCGATCCCTCTTCGACGAGCAGGCGGCCGAAGCCGAGCGGCGTCTCGTACTCGCCGTACACGTGGTACTCACCGGACACGAGACCGTCGATGTCGTAGTCGTCGATGCCGAAGGCGCGCTTGAGATCCGCCATGGGCCTGCGGCGCAGCCGCACGCGCGCGTTGATCTGCTCCCCGCCGTCGCGCCGCGGATAGCCGAGCGAGAACAGCCCTTCGGCGGCAATCTCCGACTCCGCCGCCATGAGCACGGCATTCTCGACCCGGGCGTAGCTGTTCTCGATCACCACGTTGGCCGTGGCATCACCCCAGACGACGTTCCAGGCGCGCATGGCGCCACCGGAAAAGGTCCCCTCGATCCGCGGGTGCGCGAACGACTCCAGCATCACGCCGTCGAACTCCCCGTATCCGCCAATCGGGATGGCGCCGGTCGGCGAGCCAAACGCCGTCATGATGCCCGCCAGCACGCGGTCGCTTTCCTGCCAGTCGAGGCTGGTCACGTGGAAGGGGATGTTCGACTTCTGGCCGTAGTCCGTGCGTCCCTGAAACTCCACGTAGGTGCGCGGGGTGGCGACCCAGCTCTCCCCCAGCGTGATCCACGACGGGTCGAGCGTGTACTGAATGCGGCCGGTCACCGGGAGGTACCCGAGGGAGGCGTGCGGATCGAAGGGCCCCGGATCGGCCTCGCGCGCGAGCTCGGCCTCGAGACGCGCGGCCGGCATTTCGCGGGTCATCATGTCGCCCGGTCCGATCCCTGGCGGGGGCGTCAGGGTGACCTCTCCTCCACCCCGCTTGTCGACCCACTTGCCCAGGGGCCACTCGAGCCTGTTCCGGCCTGAAGCACGCCCGCCCAGGCGCAGCCCCTTCGTCTCCGTGAAATCCGTGAGGCGGGCGAGATCGACATCGCGATACTGGACGTTCCACGTGGCGATGGTGGGCACACCGCGCTTCCCCATGGGGGCCATCCGGTAGTCGAACCTCGCGGACCCGCCGTACACCCCACTCGTCGCATCGGTGATCTCGAGGCGATCGGGCAGCCAGAGCACGGAGCCGCGCAGGCTCGGGAAGCGCCACTCGTTCACCCCCGCAACCGGGCTCGTGAAGGTGCCCTTCAGCTCACGGCCCCCCTTGAACAGGTGGAAGACTCCCTCGAAGTCCCCCTTGCCGGACACGTCGAATGGCTCCCCGTGGAAGAAGATCTCCTTCTGAACGGGAAAGTCGATTCGGGAGCGTACCGAATACGTCTGTTCCGGCCATCGCGAGAGGTCGACCTCCCCCTGGACGACCGACTCCGCGCCGTCGCTGTTGAGGTCGATCCGGTCGAAGACCACCTTGGCCCCGTCGATCTTGAAGCGCGAGTCCATCCTCGCGCTGAACGGCTCGTAGGCCATGATCCCGATCGTCGCGTCGGAGAAGGAGGCTCGCCCGCGGTAGTCGTTCAGCACGTCGCTGCGGTAGAGCGCCACCGTCATCCCCCGCGCGTCGGTGGTCCAGGGGGTGACGTGATCCTCGTACGTCACCCGGCCGCGCGCCGCGAGCACCGCTCGTATCGTCGTGGTGAACCGGCTGGGGCCTCTGGGCTCCCGGCGCTCGGGCACGAACCGCGGGAAGTTGTGGCGTCCGTTCTCGAACGTCTCGATCGTCATGTGCCAGTCGGTCATGTCGATCGACTCGATGACGAGCTTCCTGGTGAAGATCGACCACCAGGGCAGCCGGACGGTGATCTTGCCTACGCTCAGAAACGGCACGTCGGCGGGTGTCAGCCCCTCTATCACCAGCTCTTCGACAACGAACACGCCGGGAATGAGCCGTGACGACAGCTTGCCCATCCGCATGGGACGCTGGAGGTACTTCGAGCCCTCGACCTCGGCGCGCGCCTTGAGCGAGGGGCCGAGATCCACCGTGAGCACCGAGACCAGCACGCCAACGACGATGGCCAGAACGACAGCGCCGGTACGCACCCCGAGCGTCCGGAGGCGTGAACGCCTCCGGCGCCCCTCCGGGGCCTGCGGCTCCGCGGCACGCGGCTCCTGAGCCGACGCGTTCTTCTCCTGATCCATTCGTCTCCGGAAACCCGCTGCGGACTGGCACGCCTCAGAGAACCTGCCCGACGCCTACTCGATCACTGCAAGGACGCAACCGGCTTCCACGGAGGCTCCGGGCACGACACTGACCTCCTTGACGCGGCCGGCCCGCGGAGCCCGCAGCTCGTTCTCCATCTTCATCGCCTCGACGACGACGAGCCCCTGCCGCGCTGTCACCTGGTCGCCCGGCGCGACAAGCACCCGCACGATCCGCCCTGGCATCGGCGCCGCCACGACGACATCTCCCGGGCCGTGCGCCCCTTCATCGGCCGCCGCCCGTCGGCGCCGGCCGTTGATGACCGCCCGGATCGTGCGCCCGTTGAGGTGTACTATCCCCTCCCCCGGGGCCGGGCCGGCGGTGACCTGCACGGCCGCGCCGATCCGGAGTGTCCCTTTTTCCGGTCCACCATTTCGCAAAAAGGTGACCCGCCCGAAGATCGAGAGGCTCTTGTCGCCGGCCCGGACCGCATCGACGACGCCCGGCTCCCCATCGATTTGGACGCGGAACGAGGAAGGATTGTCGCCGTGCTCGATGACAATCGTCCGGATCCTCCCCTCGACCTCGACTTCGAAGGTCATCCCCGCAGGGCCTCACGCCGTCCGATCTGCGTCCACAACGGCCGTGGCCCGTTCACCGCTCGGGCCCCGCCCGCCCCCGCGGCACGGAAGTACACATCGAGCGCCGCCGCGAGGGCGGCAAGCGCGGCATCCTCTTCGGCGACCTCCACGAACGGCCCCTGACGCCCGGCAAGGATCCGATCCAGATACGTCGTATCGTATCGTCCCGCGAGGTAGTCGGGCTCCTGCATCAGCCACAGGAAGAACGGGATGGTGGTCCGGATGCCCAGCACCTGATACTCCCGCAGCGCGCGCCCCATCCGCGCAATGGCCTCGTCCCGCGCATTCCCCCACGTGACGAGCTTTGCGATGAGCGAATCGTAGAAGACGGGCACCCGATATCCGGCGCTCACCCCCCCATCGTCTCTCACCCCGGGACCCCCGGCGGGCCGCAGGCCTCGGATCAGGCCCGGGGAGGGCATGAAGTTCTCGTCGGGATCTTCCGCATACAGCCGGCATTCGATGGCGTGTCCCCTTGGTGTGAGCGCCTGCTCAGGCTCGAGATCGAGGCGCTCTCCCCTCGCAATGCGGATCTGCCACTGCACCAGATCCACGCCGGTGACCATCTCGGTGACGGGATGCTCGACCTGCAGCCTGGTGTTCATCTCGAGGAAGTAGAACGAGCCGTCCTCGTCCAAAAGGAATTCGATGGTGCCGGCATTGGTGTAGCCCACCGCGCGGGCGACGGCCGCGGCTGCGGCTGCCATTCGCGCACGCAGCGCGGGGGAGACGGCAAGCGATGGTGATTCCTCGACGACCTTCTGGTGGCGGCGCTGAATCGAGCACTCGCGCTCGACGAAGGGGATGACGGTGCCGTGAGAATCGCCGAGCAGCTGAATCTCGACGTGACGGGGCCGTGGGAGCAGGCGCTCGAGATAGACAGCCGTATCACCGAAGGCAGAGCCCGCCTCGGAGCGGGCAGTGCGGAGCGCGCCGAGCAGCCCGCCCGGATCCTCGACGACGCGCATGCCCTTGCCGCCGCCGCCAGCGACTGCCTTGACCATCAGCGGGTAGCCGATATCTGCGGCGATTGCAGTGAGCTCCTCCTCAGCCGTGTCCAGCCCCAGGGCTGCCTCCGTTCCCGGCACGACCGGCACCCCCGCGCGCATGGCAGCGCGCCGCGCTTCGGTCTTGCTCCCCATCATCTCGATCGCCCCGGGAGCCGGCCCGATGAACGTCAGCCCCGCATCGACGCAGGCCCTGGCAAACGCCGCATTCTCGGAGAGGAAGCCGTACCCGGGATGAACGGCATCAGCGTCCGAGCGCCGTGCCGCGTCGAGAATGGCGCTGAAGTTCAGGTAGCTCCGCACCGCCTCGTCGGGTCCGATGTGCTCCGCACGATCGGCCTCCATCACGTGCCGGGCGGCACGGTCGCAGTCCGAGTAGACGGCGACGGTGGGAAGGCCCATTTCACGGCACGCGCGGATCACCCGCACGGCAATCTCGCCGCGATTGGCGATGAGCACTCTCACAGCGGGATGTTTCCGTGCTTCTTGGGAGGGTTCCTGTCGCGCTTCGTCTCGAGTCCTGCCAGCGCGGCAATGAGCTTCGACCGTGTCTGCCTGGGGAGGATCACCTCGTCGACGAATCCGCGGGAAGCCGCCACATAGGGGTTGGCGAACTTCTCCCGGAACTCCTCGACGCGTTTGGCTCGCAGCGCGTCGGCGTCTGATGCTGCCTGCAGCTCCCGGCCGTACAGGATGTTCACCGCCCCCTCCGGGCCCATCACCGCGATCTCCGCGGTTGGCCACGCCAGGTTCACGTCCGTCCGGATGTGCTTGCTCGACATCACGCAGTAGGCACCGCCGTAGGCCTTGCGTGTGATGACCGTGACCTTCGGCACCGTGGCCTCCGCGAACGCGAACAGCAGCTTCGCACCGTGGCGGATGATCCCGCCGTGCTCCTGACGCACCCCCGGCAGGAACCCGGGCACATCCTCGAAGGTCACGAGCGCGATGTTGAAGGCGTCGCAGAACCGGACGAACCTGGCGGCCTTCACCGACGCGTCGATGTCGAGCGTGCCGGCCAGGTGCGCCGGCTGGTTGGCCACGATCCCGATGCTCCGCCCCGCGAGGTGTGCGAAGCCCACGACGATGTTCTTCGCGAAGTGGCGGTGCACTTCGAGGAACGCCCCCTCGTCCACGATGGCGTGCACGAGATCCAGCACGTCGTACGGCTGGTTCGGAGAGGCCGGCACGATCCGCTCGAGGGACTCGTCCTCCCGATCCGCCGGGTCCGTCGTCTCCCGCCTCGGCGCATCGTCCACGTTGTTGGAGGGGAGGTAGCCGAGGAGCTCGCGCACCAGGCGCAGGCACTCGCGATCGTCGGGGACTGAGAAGTGCGCCACGCCGCTCGTCGCGTTGTGCGTCAACGCGCCGCCGAGCTCTTCTTTCGTGACCTGCTCGTGCGTGACCGTGCGGATCACCTCCGGGCCGGTGACAAACATGTAGCTCGTCCCCTCCACCATGATGTTGAAGTCGGTGATGGCCGGCGAGTACACGGCTCCCCCCGCGCACGGCCCCATGATGGCGGAGATCTGCGGGATGACCCCTGACGCAAGGGTGTTGCGCAGGAAGATGTCCGCGTAGCCGCCGAGCGAGAGCACCCCTTCCTGGATCCGGGCGCCCCCCGAGTCGTTCAGGCCGACAACGGGAGCGCCCATCTTGAGCGCGAGGTCCATGATCTTCACGATCTTGCCGGCGTTCGTCTCCGAGAGCGATCCGCCGAAGACCGTGAAATCCTGCGCGAACGCGTAGACGATCCGGCCGTCCACACGCCCCTGGCCAGCCACCACCCCGTCCCCCGGCACCACCTGATCGGCCATTCCGAAGTCGACGCACCGGTGGGTCACCAGCTTGTCGACCTCGTGGAACGATCCCGGATCGAAGAGGAACTCGATCCGCTCGCGCGCCGTGAGCTTGCCGGCTTCGTGCTGGCGCCGCAGGCGCTCTTCGCCGCCGCCGGCTTCGGCCCGCCGCTGCAGATCCTGAAGGTGCTGGGTCTTGTCCATCAGGCGGTGGTGTTCAGGCCTTCACCGCCTGCGCCTTCTCCCAGTCCTTCAGGAACCGCTCCAGGCCGATGTCGGTCAGCGGGTGCTTGAACAGCGCCTCGATGAGCGTGGCCGGGCACGTGCAGATGTCCGCCCCCATGCGCGCCGCTTCGACGATGTGAATGGGGCTTCTGGTGGAAGCCACGAGTAATTCCGTGTCGAACTGGTAGTTCTCGAAGATCTCCACGATCTCGCTGATCAGGTTCATGCCGGAAGTCGCGATGTCGTCGAGCCTCCCCACGAACGGGCTCACGTAGGTTGCCCCGACCTTCGCGGCAAGCAGCGCCTGGGCCGCCGTGAAGATCAGCGTCACGTTCACCCGTGTCCCCTCCGACGCCAGCGTCTTGCAGGCCTGGACACCCGCCCGCGTGAAGGGGACCTTCACGACGATGTGGTCGTCGAGCGCCGCGAGCTCGCGCCCTTCCCGCAGCATGCCCTCGACGTCGGTCGCCACCACCTCGGCGCTTGTCGGGCCCTGCACGATGCCGCAGATCCGCTTCAGCAGGGCGCGGTAGTCTCCTCCCTCTTTCGCCAGGAGCGACGGGTTCGTGGTAATGCCGTCGATGATCCCCATCGGCATCAGGTTTTCGATTTCCTTCAGGTTGCCAGAATCGATGAACAGCTTCATGAAACCCTCCTTGCAGAATTGCCAAGAATGCCAAAAATGTCCGGATTGCCCAAATCGGCCACCTCCCCGGGATGCGGGAAGCTATCTGACGGGGTTCGTCAGCTCGCCGACTCCCTCTATCTTCACAGTCACCAGATCTCCGGGCTTCAGCGGGCCGACACCGGCGGGCGTGCCGGTCGAGATGATGTCCCCGGGCAGGAGGGTCATGACGGCACTGATGTGCGCGATGAGCCTCGGGATGCCAAAGATCAGGTCGGCGGTCGATGAGGACTGGCGCGGCTCGCCGTTGACGAGGCCTTCGATGCGGATCGGGGATCCCAGGTCCAGGCCGGTCGCGATGCAGGGGCCAATCGGCGCGAACGTATCGAACCCCTTGGCCCTGGTGTACTGCACATCCTTCTTCTGCAGGTCGCGCGCCGTGACGTCGTTGACGCAGGTGACCCCGAAGACGTACGTCAGCGCGTCCGCCTCGCCCACCTGCCGCGCCGTGCGGCCGATGACGACGCCCACCTCCGCTTCGTGATCGATCCGCCCGGCCCACCCGGGCAGCACGATGGCCTCCCCCGGCCCGACGACGGCCGTGGGCGGTTTCAGGAACATCATCGGCTCGCCGGGAACCGCCTTTCCCTGTTCGGCCGCGTGTTCCCTGTAATTCAACCCGATCGCCACGATCTTCGACGGCAGCACCGGCGGCAGGAAGTGGCGTGGTGCATCGGCCAGCGTGTCCCCGGGAGTCCAGCGGGCGAAGATGTCCCCTTCGACCAGTCTCCACCGGCCCCCTTCTTCCACGACGTGCCGCGGAACCCCCTGGTACTCGATCCGGTACACGCACATCATCGTGCCGTCTCCTCGAGCTGTGCCGACTGTGCGCTCGTGTTTGGCGGGGTGGCGGTATCCACCGCCACGACCGCGTAGATGTACCGGTTCCCCGGCGTGACCGCCGCGTCGCGGTACGACGTCTCGCGGATGGGGGTGGCGGTCAGTGCCCGCAGCGGCCCATCCGGTGCGTCTCCCCGCAGCACGAGATAGCCGGCCAGATCCTTCTCGGTGTTGGCGTCCCAGACGAGGCTGATCTGCCCCGGCGTGGGAACGGCGGCCAGCCCTTGCGGCGCGGCAGGCGGGAAGGTGTCGCGCGGCGTGATACACGTCGGCTCCGAAGGCGTCCCCTCGATGAGGACGTCGCCGGAAATCGCAACGCTTCGCACCCTGTAGCAGCGTTCCTCGCCGAAGGGAACGGCGTGCTCGAAGGTGACGGCCGACAGCGGCGACACGTTCACCGGCCGTGCCAGCTCTTCCCCCGCGTAGATGTTGTACGACGCATCGGGCGCAGCCGCCGGCGGCGTCCACTCCAGCACCACTGCGGCTTCCGTGCTGCGGGCCGCGATTGCGGTAGGCGGAGGGGGCACCGGAAGAACAGGCAGCGACACCCGCGTGGACGGAGGACCTGGACGCCCTCCCCGCGTCACACCGCGCGCGACGTAGAGGCGGACGGGATG
>JACCXG010000255.1 GCA_013697225.1 Acidobacteriota bacterium | reverse complement strand
GCCAGGATGAAGAAATCGATGCCCGGATCGAGCTCGGGCGAGCGGTTCTTCTGATAGGCAATCTGGTCGAGAAGCCCCGTCTGCCCCTCCGGTGTGGCGCTGGCGAAATCGCTCCCGTGTCGCGCCTTCATCGTTGTGTCGAGCCAGCCGAGACCCGCGGTGTACCGTCCCTTCAGCTCGTCGTTGACGGCAAGCAGGCTGTCGATCCAGGCCGGCACGTTCACGGCGACGGCGCCGGGCTTCCCCTGATCCGGAGGGATGATGAGGTCCGTCAGCCGCTCGAGCGTCCGGAACTGCTGCGCCGAGAGCGCCTTGGGCGCGACGGTGCCGCCGGCGGCCGCGGAGCCCTGGTGCAGCATCGTGTGAGCTTCCTGGGCGGCGAGCTCGTCGATTGCCGCACCCATCGCGAAGGCCAGGGCCAGCCGCCCGAGTGCGTCGCGTCTCGTGATCTCAGACATTGCCCTTCCTCATTTCTTCCGCCAGATATTCGGCGGTGCGCCACGCGAGCGCGATGATGGTGTGCGTCGGGTTCTTGTCCCCATGACTCGCGAACGGACCGCCGTCGGCCGAGAACACGTTCGGCACCTCGTGCGCCTGACAGAACGCGTTGACAACGCTGGTGCGGGGATCGCTGCCCATGCGGACGCAGCCGACCTCGTGGATGATGCCGCCCCCCACGCCCATCTGCGCGTCCTGGATCGCTGCGGGGGCTGGTTCAGGCCCTGAGCCGCGGCTGCCCGGCTGTCCGGTACCTGGTGGCTGCGCACCTGGGCCGGGCAGCGTCGCGGCAGTCTCGCCGGGAGCCGCACCCGCTCCGGGCGCTCCGCGACCACCTGCGCCAGGGCCTCCCCGTCCGCCTGCCCCCGCACCGCCACGGCCCGGCCCGCCTCCCCGTCCTGGGTTGATCGTTCCCCCGAGCGTCTCGAGAATCGCCCGGAAGCTCTCGCGCATGTGGCGGGCCTGGTTGATCTCCGAGTCGTGCCACTTCCAGTGGAACCGCAGGACCGGGATGCCCCACTTGTCCTTCACCTCCGGATCGATCTCGCAGCGGCAATCGTCATTCGGGACCATCGAGCCCCGGCCAGTGAGGCTGACGCCGATCCCGCCGTAGGACTCACGGATGGCCGCCTTCATCGGGAGGCCATACCCCTCGTTCTCCGTGTAGGCCTGTGCGCCGAACCCGAGCGACGGCATGCCGAACCCTCCTCCGCCGACCTCCACGTGATAGCCGAGCGGGAAGTCGAGCTTCGAGTGCTGATCCGCCATCCACCAGGGGATATACAGGTGCGCGCCATATCCATCCGTGTTGTGGATGGGCGAGCCCCTGAGGTACGGCACGGTCGCGGAGAGCCCCGCGCCGACCGTATCGGTCAGGTACTTGCCAACGATGCCGTTCGAGTTCGCCAGCCCGTTCGGGTGCCGGGAGGACTTCGAGTTGAGGAGCAGGCGCGCCGATTCGCAGGCAGCCGCCGAGAGCACGACCGTGCGGCACCGCACCTGGCGCTCGGCGCCGGTCTCCTTGTCGATGTAGGAGACGGCGGTGACCTTCCCCGAGGCGTCCGTGACGAGCTCGCGCGCCATGGCATTGGTCACCACGGTGACGTTGCCGGTCTTCATGGCGGGGAAGATCTGAACGTAACTCGAGGCGTAGTTCGACCCCTGCGAGCATCCGCGGCCGCACTGGCCGCAGTAGTGGCAGGGAGGACGCCCGTTCAGCGCGCTGGTGATCACAGCCTGGCGTGAGCTCGTCGCCTTGATCCCGAGCTTCGCGCAGGCGCGGTCGATGAGCACCTCGTGGGTCTTGTACGGGGCGGGCGTCTGGAAGACGCCGTCCGGCGCGCTGCGCAGCCCCTCGGGCCTGCCGGTCACCCCGATCAGCCGTTCCGCCTTGTCGTAATACGGGGCCAGGTCGTCATAGCCGATCGGCCAGTCGTAGCCGATGCCGAGCATCGAACGGTTCCTGAAGTCGTAATCCGAGTACCGCAACTGGACGCGGCCGTAGTGGTTCGTGCGTCCCCCTATCACGCGCGATCGGAACAGGCGGAACTGGCTGCCGGGCGCTACGGTGTAGGGCTCATCTACCGTGTTGGCCGCAAAGCTGGCGTTGAAGTTGAGCGGCGTTCCCTGCCCGCTCGTGTAGAGCTCCGCACGCTCCCCCGCTCCCCGGTGCCACACGCTGAATGGCC
>JACCXG010000239.1 GCA_013697225.1 Acidobacteriota bacterium | reverse complement strand
TGATTCTGGGGGGCGGCCGCGGCACGCGCCTGTTTCCGCTCACCCACATGCGGTCCAAACCAGCGGTCCCGATCGGCAGCAAGTACCGGCTCATCGACATTCCCATCAGCAACTGCCTCCACGCGGGGCTGAAGCGGATGTTCGTGCTCACGCAGTTCAACTCCGCCTCGCTCAATCGGCACATCGCCCAGACCTATCGCCTCGACATGTTCTCCGACGGCTTCGTCGAAATCCTGGCAGCCGAGCAGACCCCCGAGAGCTCGGACTGGTTTCAAGGAACGGCTGACGCGGTGCGCCAGGCGGCACGGCATTTCAGGGGCTACGATGCCGAGCACTACCTGATCCTTGCCGGGGACCACCTCTACCGGATGGACTTCTGTGAGATGGTCGAGTCGCACATCGACAGCCGCGCCGACATCACCATCGCGGCCCAGCCGGTCACGCCGGAGGACGCCACGCAGATGGGGATTCTGCTGTTCGACCGCGAGGGACAGATCGGCGCCTTCGAGGAGAAGCCGAACAGCGAACGGCTCTCGCAGATCGGCAGCAGCACCCCCAGAGGATCCACGGCCGGAGGGACAACGCCCGAACGCCCGTTCGTGGCGTCCATGGGTATTTACGTCTTCACCCGGGACGTGCTGCTCGACATCCTCGAGCAGCCCGGCATCGACTTCGGCAAGGAGATTATCCCCAAGGCGTTGAACATCCACAGGGTCCGACCCTACGTGTTCAAGGGCTACTGGGCGGACGTGGGAACGATCGAGGCCTTCTACGACGCGAACATTCAGCTCACCACGCGGCGACCGCCGTTCAGCTTCTTCCATCCCCGGAGCCGGATCTACACCCATCCCCGCTTCCTGCCGGGCACGCGCATGTTTGGCTGCACGATTGACGCAGCCATCGTCGCGGAGGGCTGTTATCTCGAGGATGCCAGTATCCAGCAATCGGTGATCGGCATCAGGACGCGGCTCAGTCCGGGATGCCAGGTCACGCGGTCGGTACTCCTGGGCGCCGACTTCTACGAAGAGGAAACCGACGCTGACGACATTCCGCTCGGCATCGGGCGCGACGTGATCCTCGACCGGGTCATCGTCGACAAGAACGCCCGGATCGGAGACGGCGTGCGCCTCGTGAACGAGCGCGGCGTCGACGAGGCCGACGGCGAGGGATACCACATCAGGAACGGGATCATCATCGTGCCCAAGGGGGCACGCGTGCCGGCCGGACTCACCGTCTGAAGCGAGGCCGCCGCCACGGCGGCCTGTTCGTCACCACGCTCGTCCCCGCTGATTTTTCCGCACCGACAACTTCCCTTCTCTCCTCCCGTCTAAGCGTTCTAGTCCCGCGAGGCGAATGCCCGCCGCCCGGGAATCATCTGGCGAATCACTGTTGCGGGAGACGAGTCGCCGGCGTCTGCCGGTGATTGGCAGGGACCCACGTCTCTGGACTCACGCCCGGAGGAACCATGATCTGGCTGCTGACGCTCGCACTCGCCGGGCCGCTTCCCGCCCCGGCCCCCAACGGGGATTCGAACGCCCACGCTCCCCATACCATCGTCCCCGCTCCCCTCACAGGCGCGCCCCGGAGCCTCTCGGCCGAGGCGCTGCTCCGGGCTGAGCACCGCCAGATTAGAGGGATGGACCGCCGGGTTGATGCCCTGGTTGCCGAGGGGATCCGGCGCTCGGCAACGTTCAGCAGGCTGGTGTCCGACCTGCACGAGACGGACGTCATCGTGTATGTGGAATCCACGTTCAATCTTCCCGCGACGCAGGCAGGCCGGCTGTTGCTGCAGGCGGCACCAGGGGCACGACGATACCTGCGGGTGCAGGTGCGCGCAACGCTGGAGAAGGACCATGTGCTTGCGGTCCTCGCGCACGAACTGCGGCACGCGCTCGAGGTCGCGGCCGACCCGTCAGTGATCGACGAGCAGGCGCTGGTGACCCTGTATACCCGGATCGGGCACGTCAGTGCGGAGACAAAGGGCTACGACACGCAAGCCGCGAAAGATGCTGGCGAGCAGGTCCGGGAAGAGCTGCTTGGAGCACGCTTCGGTTCCCGGGTTGTGCGCGGGGCCTGATCGTCACCCGATGCTGCGCAGCACCTTCGGCGGGAGAAACCACCGAAGCTCCCCCACCCCTTTGGGGGGCAGCACCAGGAAATCCAGCCGGCAGATCGCTCCCTTTTTGAACGGCATCCGCGAGCGTGCGCCGATGAGTTGCGCGGCGAGCTCCCCCATGTTCGGCTCATGCCCGACGAGGGCCAGCCGTGCTGTCCGGGCGTGCCTGCCGATCTCCTGAATGACGGCTGCCGGTGTTCCGGCCGGCGCGAGGGCATCGCTGAGGAGGATCGCGGGCCTGGCCTGCAACGACTCCCCGAGCGCCTCCGCTGTCTGGCGCGTGCGAACGAGCGGGCTCGACAGAATCAGGTCGAAGCCGATGCCCAGCTCGTTCAGGGCCCTGGCCTCCTTTCGGAGTGCGGCGATGCCGCGGCTCGTCAGCGGCCGCAGGGAATCGTCCGGAAACTCGGGCCCCCGTTCGGCCGCGAGGCCGTGCCGTATCAGGTAAAGCTCGAGGGTCGGCATGAGGTCAGGCGCGCCGCACCGCGGGCGCCCGGCGGCGTCCGGAGACGCTCATCCCGAGCTGCCTCCGCCGCGCGGGTGGCTCGGGAGGGGCGGCAAACAGGCGGGTGCGGCACTCGAGTGCGAGCTCCATCACCGCC
Organism: Acidobacteriota bacterium; assembly: GCA_013697225.1. GTDB lineage: Bacteria > Acidobacteriota > Vicinamibacteria > Vicinamibacterales > 2-12-FULL-66-21 > JACCXG01. The sequence continues at coordinate 1,138 of JACCXG010000239.1, read as the reverse complement.
GGCGCCCCCTTGATGTGACGGGCGTGCAGGTGCCGGCACTCCTTCTCCAGCACCCTGGCAATACGATCGAGGCCTCCATCCGTCGCCCCGGCACGATCCGGCGGGTGCGCCTGAACGGTGGCGACGTGCCCCTGGATGATCTGAAGGTCGTGCAGGCGGCCCAGGATGTCCTGCGCCCGCTTCAACGATGCCACGAGCGGCGCAGCGGGCAACCCGGTGTCGCCGGCGAGCTCCAGCGCGTAGCGCAGCTTCTTTGCGGTGATCCGGACCTTGTGCAGGGGCTCTGGGGCATACATCTGCCCGGCTGCCGCCATGGCCGCCGACAGCCGATCTGCCCGGTGGGCGATCCGTGTGGCGAGCGAGTCTCGCCAGTCTCCTTCCGGGCCGGACGGCAGCGAGAACGCCACCTCTTCGAGCCGGCGGCTCAATCGGCCCGTCTTGACGCGGCTCAGCCGCTCTCCCATCTGCGCCCGCCGCAGGTCACGTTCCCCGACGACGTGGCCGCGCACGTCTTCGAGCGCGTCCCGCGGGATGCCCTGACGCTGGGCGAGCTCGTCCAGAATGCCCACAGCGACGTCGAGCTCCCGGACCAGCCCCAGAGCACGCGTGACCCGGCGGATCTTGCGGCCCGCTTTCCGGCGCGCCTTCGACGAAGGGGCGACGATCGGAAGCGCCTCGCGGAGCCGGCGGGAGGCCACCCGGGCCCGGTGCACGGCCCTGACATTCCCCGCAATTGCGGCGGGAAGGTGCCGCTCGAGCTCCTTCGACCGGCGGCGTAACAGGACCGTGGTGGCCGGGGGCTCCTGGACGATCGTGGTACGATGGCGGCCGATTCGAAGCGGTGGCGACATGGGTGCGCGGTGGCTGTCGGGCAGTATATATCGTGCGTGTAACGGACCGGCCGGGGAGGGCATCCGCACCGCCCGAGAGACTGATGCCGCGTCAGGGATGGAATCTGCCGCGTCGCCGGCTCTCCTTCGAAGCCTCCACGCCGGGCCATCTGCATGCGTTTAGCCGCGATCGATATCGGGACAAATTCCATCCACATGATTGTGGTGAAGGTCAGGCCCGATCTCTCGTTCGAGATCATCGATCGCGAAAAGGACATGGTCCGCCTGGGAGCCGGCGGGCTCGACGG
>JACCXG010000254.1 GCA_013697225.1 Acidobacteriota bacterium | reverse complement strand
TTTCTCGCACGGCCGGCCGGCGTCTTCATGCTGTTCGTGCGGAATGCCAGGGCGAAGAGGTTCTGGCGCCCCAGGGTCTCGAACATCCTGCGCGCGCGCGGGCTCGCCTCGATGGCAGCGCGCAGGTCGGCGGGGATGGAGTCCTTCGTCGCGCTGCGAATCGGGGCGTAGGCGGCATCCCATCGGCCGTCGGCCCTGGCAGCGTCCACCTGGCGCTGGCCGTGCGGGGTCATGCAGCCGGCAGCCGTCAGACGCTGGACGTGCTCGCGGTTGATCTGGCTCCAGATGCTCCGTGCGCGACGCGGCGTGTAGCGCTGCAGGAACGATTGCTCGTCGAGAGCCTTCCGGATGCCGTCAATCCATCCCCAGCACAGCGCCACGTCGAGCGCTTGTGCGAGGGTCACTGTGGGCACGCCGGAGCCCTTCTTGTAAATCCTCAGCCAGAGCTCGGTCTCGCGCGCGTGGTTCCGCCGGAGCCACGCCTCGAACGCCGCCTCAGTGCGAAAGCTCCTGACCTTGTCGGGGTTCGGGATGACGGGAGCCATTGGTGGAGTCAACCGGGATCATAGCCCTGGTGAAGTTCGGGGTGGCCGCATGGCTCGCCGGGTAGTCGGCTACTACCCAATCGCCCCTGGCGTCGAAAGCTGGTGCGAGCGCGTTGCCGCCCGGGGCCGCGAGGAGGCCGTTTCTTCTGTCACCGGAGGGAGGCTTGGACCGGACGCGGGAGAATGCGTCACATTCGGTGAAGCTTGGCGGCCGAGCCGAGGAATTGCACAGTACCCAGCTCGGCACCCCGTGTATCATTCGGCTGGTTTCGAGGAGGTCCGCGATATGGACGGATGGGCTGAGCTTCTCGAAGGAGCGGAACCGGCAGGGGCAGTTTTGCGGCGAGTAGCGGTCCCGCGCCGGCAGCAGTCCCTGATCACGATGGAGGTCGGCTGAGATGGTGTTTCCGATCGGCGACGACAATACAGGGAGGCTTCGAACCCCCTACGTCACGTACCTGTTCATCGCGATCAACGTCTTCGTGTTCGTCTTCCTTCAGGGCCTCGGCACGAACGAGCAGTTCACCTACGCGTTCTCCACCGTCCCGCAGGAAATCCGCACCGGCCAGGACGTCGCAAAGCCTGTCCGCGTCGAATTCGGCGACCAGACGGCCACCATCCCGCTGCAGCCGACTCCGGGGTCCGTGTATCTCACGCTGCTGGTGTCGATGTTCATGCACGGCAGCCTCATGCACCTGCTCGGCAACATGCTGTTCCTCTGGATCTTCGGCGACAATGTCGAGGACGACCTCGGGCCCGGCCGCTACAGCGCCTTCTATATCGCCACGGGGATTCTCGCGTCACTGGCCCACGTTGTCTCGACCTTCACGTTCGGCGACAACCCGTTCATCCCGAGCCTCGGCGCGTCGGGCGCGATCTCCGGTGTCATGGGCGGATATCTCGTGCTCCACCCGCACCGGCGGGTCCGCGTGATCATGCTGCGAATGCTGACCGAGGTTCCCGGCTACGTCGCGGTCGGCCTGTGGTTCGTATTCCAGTTGATCAGCGCGTTCGGCCTCATCGGTCAGGGACCGCAGTCGGGCGGAGGCGTTGCGTTCATGGCCCACATCGGCGGCTTCATTGCCGGGGTCGTGCTGGTGAAGGTCTTCGCCGTGGGCAGCCGCCCCACGGCTCCCCGGCGCAGGAGGTAACCGGAGGACGCTGCGGCCAGGTTCGGGGAGTCTGGCGTCTTGACGTTCGCGGGTTAGTGTGTGCGCCGGCATAAAAGAGGTCGCCAGAAGGAAGACATTTGAACACGCGGATGCGAAAACCGTAATGCGAACGGCTGAGTTCATCGGCACGCCTTGTGAAGTCTCCTGTGTCGTGCGTCCTCTCATAAGTGCACTCCCTGCAGAAGAAAGAACAGCAGACCAGGACCGCCGGCGAGCCTCGCGAACCGGTCGCCGGAGCTCGGACCCATCGCCTCAGTGTTCATCCTGCGGGCTCATCCTCACTTCCGACGTGCTTCATGGCTCGGATGCCGATTGCATTCGCGCGCTCCAGCAGGAGATCACCAGGGTCAGCGGCGTAGCCTCCGCCCGCAATCCCTCCCGGAGCAAGGCGCAACCGGGGGTCACGCC
>JACCXG010000226.1 GCA_013697225.1 Acidobacteriota bacterium | reverse complement strand
ATCAGGCGGACGAGACCCCCGTCGGTCCGGTGGAGCCGGGCGGCATCGAGCATCAGCCACCCTTTGTTGGCGAACTCGCTCGCCACGGCTCGTCCGCGACCGTGATACCAGTAGAACACGGCCTGCCGATCCAGTCCCTTCTGGATAACGAACCGGTTCACCGGAATCTCCGAGCTACCCAGGGGGATCGTCGCGCGGTCGGCGAACACCGCCAGCCAGCCTGCCCCGGGGAGGCAGTTCTGCGGAGAGTGGATCGTGTCTCCCTGCCGCTGGCTCGCGTAGTAGCCGACGTAGACGGAAACCGGGGCCCCTCCTGCGGTGCTGTAGCGACGGTGAATGTAGTCGTCCACCCCGAGCTGATCCAGCACGTCGTCGGCAAATGGTGTCGCGTCATGGCCGGTCCACGGCCCGAATGTCATCGGAGCGGCGGCAAGCGGCAGACGGGGGGGTGTCAACTCAGGCCCGGTGGCGCCGTTCGCGTATAGTCCCGCCATCAGGATCAACGCCCCCGCCACGAGCGCCCGGATCACCATGCCACACCTGCCGGCCGTCGCCAGCGGGCGCGCGCCAGCTCGAGGGCCCGATGGAACGCCAGCAGTCCGCCGAGCGCGACAACGAACATCAGCCAACCGGAGAACGTGTGAAAGAAGCCGTCAGCCGCCGCCGGGCTGATCCAGTAGGAGGCAAGACCGGTCCCCGCTACACGGGTGGCATTCGCGACCACAGCAATCGGGACGGAAGCAAGGGCGATGGCGACGCGTGCCCCGGCACGTGGTTCCGTGAAGTAGCCGAGGACGATCGCGAGCATGAGGAGGGACATGAGGGAGCGTATACCCGAGCAGGCCTCGGCGACCTCGAGCGCCCGGCCAGGCAGAAGGAGCACGTTCCCCTCGCGGAGCACCGGGACGCCCGCCGCCGAGATCACCGTCTCCCCTACCTGCGAGGCCAGAATCTGTAGGGGGAAGGCCACCTGATTGAAGATGATGGCCGGCAGCGGGACCATCAGCAGGAGAAAAGCCAGAGGAAAGGCAAGGATCCTGAAGTGCTGGCGGCCGGCAAGAAACAGGACCAGCCCGCCCAGCACACCAATCAGGGACACCCGCGTCAGAAACAGTTCGGAACCAAACTGCCCGGCGACGAAGCAAAGCAGGCTGAAGGCAAGCACCAGCAGCCCGAGGGTGGTCTGCTCGAAAGGGGCGCGCCGCAAAGCCTCGCGCCGCTCCCAGACGAAGTACCCGGCGAGCGGGATGACGAAGAACCCGTGGGAGTAGTCTTCGTCGTTGGCCCACTGCCGGACCAGCGCAGGGAACGCGTCGGCGTACAACCAGCCAATCGCGCCAGCCACGACAAGGGCGGCAGCGGCCGCCCGATAGACAGAGGAAGAAAGACCTAGGTTCATCGACTGACAGCCGATGCTACCTCAGAGGAGGCTACCCATACTGCTCACCGGTGGTCCCGGTTCGCCCACCAGCTCGAATTAACACCCGGCCGTGTATCGAAGGTAAACCGCCTCACCGCACCCGCGAAGACAATCAGGAAACCGCCCGAAAGCAGTAACGCCGCCGGCTGGCTCAGGGCTTTCCCGCCGAGGGCCGCCACCGTATGCGTAATGCCGTCATTCCCGTACGCCAGCCCGGTGCCCACCGCCAGCACCAAGAGCATCAACACCAAAATTACCCTCATTTCCTCACCCGCTACCTAAGTTTATCATCCCGGCTGCTCAGACGAAACCTACAAACCGGGTTGCCAGGAGATATTGCAATCTCCTATCCAGACCAGGGGGGTCCGGCTTTCCCACCCTCTACCATGAATAGCCCTAATGCCGTGTCCGATTGACGCCGACAGGCCATGTGTGTAAAGTTCGCCGGATCCTGTTCAGCCTCCACGAGATGCGAAAGAGACCACTCATCACATTTGCCCGGTCTTCAGAGTCGGGCCCGCTCCACTTTTCGATCGACCTGCGGCTGCTGATCCCGGTCCTCGTGCTGCTCGCCGGAATGCCGGTGCTGGTGGCTATTGGCGCCTCCTGGAGCAGCAGAGCCCTCGTTGCGGACCTGCTGCGGAAGAACAGCGAGCTCGAAATGGAGAACACGAGCTACCGTGAGGCCACCACCGAGCTGGTGGCGCAGGTGGCGGCCCTTCAGGCATCTGCCGAGGCGCTCGGGGCACGGGCGGCCCTGGAGCCGGAGACCGCACGAGCGATCGGCCGGCTGCCCCCGTCCATCACCCGGCGGGCCATGGGAGGCGGCTCCTCAACGGGCGATCTCTCGACGCCGCTTGCCGTGTTGAGTGCGGGGGATCCTGCTTTCGGGTTGCTGAGGGACGTGCTGCACATCATCGAGCGGAGGCTGGACCATGCCAGGTCCGGTGTCGAGCGGCGGGAGGCCCTGGCGGCGGCGACCCCGTCAATCTGGCCTGTCGCCGGCTGGCTCTCGTCTTCCTTCGGCACCCGCACGGATCCGTTTACCGGCCTGGCTGATTTTCACACCGGCATCGACATCGCTGCCGATGCCGGACACGCCGTCATGGCCACGGCCGATGGGACGGTCGTGAC
>JACCXG010000219.1 GCA_013697225.1 Acidobacteriota bacterium | reverse complement strand
TGGATTGCCGAGGCGAGCGTCGGCTGCGCGCGCACAGGTTCGAAGGCCCAGTTGTTCATGTAGGCCCGGTACAGCGGATTGGCCGCAGCGGCCTGCGCGAGGACGAGCCGGGGCCGCTTGGCGATGAGCCCGAGATCCAGCATCATCTGGAACCCGGCCCCCAGGGCGCTCACGTTTCCAAGGTTCCCGCCGGGAATGACCACCACGTCGGGAACTTCCCAGTCGAACTGCTGGACCATCTCGATCGAGAGCGTCTTCTGCCCTTCGAGTCTGAGGCTGTTCATCGAGTTCGCGAGGTAGACCCCCTCATCCTTCGCGAGCCGCTGCACGATGGTCATGCACCCGTCGAAATCCGTATCGAGCGCGAGAACGAGCGCACCATTGGCGAGAGGCTGCACCAGCTGCGCCGGAGAGACGCGCGATCGCGGCAGGATCACGATGGCTGGAATCCCCGCCGCGGCGGCGTAGGCCGCCAGGGCCGCCGAGGTATCGCCGGTCGACGCGCACGCCACCGCACCGATGCCGCCCCCGTCGGCGATGATCTGCTTGACCACCGAGACGAGCACCGTCATCCCGAGATCCTTGAAGGACCCGGTGTGCGAATTGCCGCACATCTTCACCCAGAGGTCCTCGACCCCGAGATCCCGCCCGTAGCGCTCCGCCCAGAAGATGTTGGTGCCCCCTTCGTCCATCGACACGACGTTCTCGTCGCGGATGTCGGGGCAGACCCATTCCTTCTTCCCCCAGACCCCGGAGCCGTAGGGCCAGGTGGTGCGCTTGTAGCGGTCGTCGAACAGCTGCATCCACTCCATCGGGCTCCGCTCGCGCAGGGCCTCGCGGCCGTGCTCGACCTGCAGCAGGTCGCCGCACGTCGGGCAGTGGTAGATCGGCTGCCAGATGGAGTGCTCGCCCCGGCAGCCCGCCGCACAGCGAAACGTGGCGTTATAGGTACTCACGATCCTTTTCCCTTCTGCCTTATCCCTTGTCCCTTGTCCCTTGTCCGCCGTCTCCGCCTCAGCCACCCACCGGTGCCGGTGTCGCGGCCGTCTGGAGGGCTTCGAACTCCGCGAGCGAGCGGCCGAGACGGATCGGCTCGACCCCGCGTCCGTTCAGGACCTCCACGGTCTTGTAACCGTTACCGGTGACGCAGATGACGATGGATTCCTCGGGGTTGATGGCTCCCCGTTCGATCAGCTTCCGTGTAGCCGATACGGTCACGCCTCCGGCCGGCTCGGTGAAGATCCCTTCCGTTTCGGCGAGCAGCTGAATGCCTTCGATGATCTCGTCCTCGCTCACCATCGCACCGGAGCCACCAGTGGAGCGGACCGAACGCAGCACCTGGAATCCGTCTGCCGGGTTGCCGATCGCGATGGACTTCGCGATGGTGTCGGGCTTGACCAGCTCCGGGAACTCGAGCCCTTCGTCGAGCGCACGCACGACGGGCGCGCAGCCGGCCGACTGCGCGGCGTGGATGGACGGCAGTTCCCCGTTTACCAGCCCCACCTCGCGCAGCTCGTTGAAGCCCTTCAGGATCCGCGGCAGCAGCGTGCCGCCGGCAACGGGGGAGACGACGTGCCGGGGGAAGCGCCAGCCGAGTTGTTCGGCGATCTCGAATCCGTAGGTCTTTGCCCCTTCCGCGTAGTACGCGCGCAGATTGATGTTGGCAAACCCCCAGTTGTACCGGTCCGCCACCTGCGTACACAGCCGGTTCACATCGTCGTAGTTCCCGCGGATCGCGAGGATGCGGGGGCGGTAGACGGCGGCGCCGGCGACCTTCCCCGGCTCCAGATCGTCGGGGATGAAGACGGAGCAGGAGAGGCCCAGGCGGGCGGCGTGCGCCGCGACGCTGTTCGCGAGGTTTCCCGTGGAGGCACAGGCGAGGACCGAGAAGCCGAGCTCCACGGCGCGCGTGGCAGCGACGGAAACCACTCGATCCTTGTAGGAACAGGTGGGGTGGTTTACCGAGTCGTCCTTGATGTACAGCTCGCGGACACCGAGCCGTTCCGCAAGTCTCGTGGCGCGAACGAGCGGCGTGAACCCGGAATGAAGGCCTGTGCGCGGTTCTCCGTCAATAGGCAGGAACTCGCGGTAACGCCACAGGTTCTTCGGGCGCGACTCGATCAGCTCACGCGAGACGAGCCTGGCGATCGCCGGATAGTCGTAGGTGACCTCGAGCGGGCCGAGACACTGGTCGCAGACCCAGGCGGCCGTGGGGGGAAAACCTGTTCCGCAGAGATGACACCGGAGGCTGAAGTTCATGCAGTTCTCTCTTGTTCGGCAGCCGTCACGGGCGGCCTGGCTGTGGCGGGCTGATGCGCCGCGAGATTCCGGATGGTATGGGGCACGTCGAGGCGCCGGTAGACGTCGCCGAGGACGGCCGCCGCTTCATCGGCACGGCGCGGCGCTGCGAGCGCCAGCACCGAAGGACCAGCGCCGCTGAGGCAGACGCCCAGCACGGCCGGATGGTCGATGGCTATGGCTTCGTTCAAACAGGGCACGAGGCCGCACCGGGATGGCTGATGCCAGCGATCCCGCAGCGCTTCGCGGAGATCGTCGTAGGCGCCGGTTTCGAGCGCCCGGATCAGCAGGAGCGCCCGCTGAAGGTTCGCGACGGCATCGCGAAGCGGGATCGTTCCAGGCAGCACACCCCTGGCCTCTTTCGTCAGCAGCGGCAGGTCCGGCGTGGCGACGATCAGGCGGATCTCGGGCGGCCATGTCCACGCGCGCGCAATGACCCGTCCCCCCTCTGTCTGGCAGCTGAGGGTGATGCCCCCGAGGAGCGCCGCGGCGGCGTTGTCCGGATGCCCTTCGAGCTCGGTCGCCATCGCCAGCAGGTCATCCGTGTCGAGCGGGATTCCGCGAGCGGCCTCGTAGAGCCTGAAGCCTGCGACCGCGGCGGCGGCGCTGCTTCCGAGCCCCGCCCCCATCG
>JACCXG010000214.1 GCA_013697225.1 Acidobacteriota bacterium | reverse complement strand
CTCGGCTACCGCGCATTGCGCGATCTCATGGGCTCGATCGGCCGGAGCAGCATCGGCCGGCACGACACGCGGGAGATGGCGACAGGAATAGAAGCGAGCGGCGCCGCCAAGCAGTACGAGTTCGGGGATACGATGAACATCGACGCCAGCGGCACCATCCTCAATGCCGTCCTGCGGGAGCGGGAACAGGGAGCTGCCTTGCGCCCGGGGGATGCAGGCGCGCCGTTCTCACTCAACGTCGAGCACGAAGACTTGATGGTGGCGCAAGGGGAATACCAGAGCTCCTGTGCCACGGTGCTGATGCTCGACTGCAGCCACAGCATGATTCTCTACGGCGAGGATCGATTCACACCGGCCAAGCGGGTGGCGCTCGCCCTGGCCAACCTGATCCGGCTGCAGTATCCGGGTGATGCGCTGAACGTCGTGCTCTTTCACGACTCGGCGGAAGAGATCCCCTTGAGCCGCCTGGCGAGGGTCCGCGTGGGGCCGTACTACACCAACACACGGGAAGGGCTGCGCCTCGCCCGCCGCGTGCTCGAGCGGCAGCGGAAGGACATGCGCCAGATCATCATGATCACCGACGGCAAGCCGTCGGCGCTCACCCGCCCCGACGGCAAGATCTACAGGAACGCGTTCGGGCTCGACCCCTTTATCGTCTCGGAGACGTTCGCCGAGGTGGCTGCCTGCCGGAAGGCGGGCATCCTGATCAACACGTTCATGCTGGCGCGCGATCACGACCTGGTCAGCTTCGTCCGGAAAGTGGCGCAGATCTGCCACGGAAAGGCGTACTTCACCACCCCTCGCACCCTCGGCCGCTACGTGCTCATGGACTATATGGACAAGAAGACGAGGACCGTCCACTGAGGCCCTGACGGCAGACTCCGCGTCCGCGATCTGCCGATCTGTCGAAGCCGCGCCCCCAGGCTCACCTTCCATGCTTCCGCCGACGATCTCGCTCTTCCCGCTGCCCAACGTTGTCCTGTTTCCGAATGTCTTCCTGCCACTGCACATCTTCGAGCCGCGGTACAAGCGAATGGTGAGGGATGCGCTCGCCGGGGACGGTCTGATCGGGATGGTGCTGCTCCAACCGGGCTGGGAAGCGGACTACGAAGGGAGGCCGGCGATCTACCCGGTCGGATGCGCGGGGCTCATCACCTTTTCCGAAGGGCACCCTGACGGCAGATACAACATCGTCCTGCGGGGGCTCGAGAAATTCCGCGTGGTGGACGAGGAGACCTCGGGCCTGTACCGGGTCGGCCGCATCGAGGGGCTGATGGAAGAGCCGACACCTGCGGATCGCGCCATCATCCGTGGCGAGCGTCAGCGCCTGGAGTCGCTGCTGGTGCCCCAGCCTCAGGGAGGAAGCCTCGACCCGAAGGTGCCGCCGTCCATGCCGGACGAGGACCTCGTGAATGCGCTCGCGCAGTATCTCGACCTCGAGCCCCTCGAGAAGCAGGCGCTGCTCGAACGCGACGGGCTTGTCGCGCGCTGCCGATCGCTCATCGATCTGCTGGAGATGAAGATGATGACCTCCGCACGTCAGTGGGGGGAGGGACCGAACTGATCGCCTCGCCGGCGAGGTGACGCGAGGGCAGGCGGCTACTTCGCGGGGCGGTACTCGACCGTCACGTTGCTGACGATGGCCACTGGGCGGCCCAGGCTGGCGGACTCGCGTCCGGCGGCCGTCGTCGCGTCCAGCACTTCTCCCAGCAGGCTCACCTGGCTCACGCCAGCCGGGATGGTGAGCACGATCGGCTCGGTCCCGACAGGGGCCACCGCCTTCACCCCGCCGGGGCCTGCACCACCGGAGATGCGCTCGTGCACGTCGCCGGCCGACCGGAACTCGGTCTGGATCGCCGCGCGATCCAGCAGCTCCCCCTTCATCGTCAGGACCCCGATGACCGCCATGTACGAGGCGAACCCGCGACCCGCGCGTATCTGCTCGTCGGAATAGGTGTGCCGGTTGTGCAGGTTGAAGCGGAGGGTGGCCTCGCCGGTGCGGGGGGGGATGGTGATGATCACCCCTTCCGCAGGATCCCGGCCGGCCAGAACGAAGCAGTAGGTCGCACGGCTCTTGACGCCCGTGCCGAGCGTCTCCGGACATTTCACGGCCGCAGGCTCGGTCTTCAGAGGGAGGGGCTTCGGCTTGGCCGCCGCGCGTGGCGGGGCGGGCTTCCGGCGCTGCTGCGCGTCCACCCCCGTCCCCCCCAGCAACGCTGCCGCGAGGATCACCGCAATCCCGGTCCGCATGGGGCCAGTATAGCGTCCGGTGCGACGATATCGGCAACGAGCGGCGACTGCGGCTTAGGGCCGCGTGGCTATTCGGCGACGCAGGCGAGCCCCGGCATGGCAACGGCGGCACCGCGCGCGTTCAGCTCCGGCCGGCGAATCAATTCGAGGAACTCCATCCGGGTGCGGGCGTCGTCGCGGAAGACGCCGAGCATGGCGCTGGTGACAGCAAACGAGTTCTGCTTCTCGACGCCACGCATCGACATGCAGAGATGGGTAGCTTCCATCACAACGGCAACCCCCTGCGGGTTCACCTTCTGGAGGAGCGTGCCGGCAATCTCGTTGGTCATGCGCTCCTGAATCTGCAGGCGCCGGGCGTAGATCTCGACCAGGCGCGGGATCTTGCTCAACCCGAGCACACGCCCCTGGGGGATGTAGGCCACATGGCATCTTCCAAAGAACGGCAGCAGATGATGCTCGCAGAGACTGTAGAAATCGATGTCCCGCACGATGACCATTTCGTTGTAGTCGACGCTGAACAGCGCGTTGTTCAGCATGGCGTCGACGTCAGCGGTGTAGCCGCTCGTCAGGAACCTGAATGCCTTCTCGACGCGCTTGGGGGTGTCGAGCAGCCCCTCCCGTGCCGGGTCCTCTCCGAGCGCCAACAGCAACTGGCGGATGATCTGCTGCATCACGGCATTCTACACGGGGGC
>JACCXG010000207.1 GCA_013697225.1 Acidobacteriota bacterium | reverse complement strand
AGGATCCGAAGCCGTTCACGCCGTCAATCGTGGTGGGGATAGACGAGGCGGCGGACAAGAAATGGAAGTGCGTTTCCGCGATGCCGTCCCAGTTTGCCGACGCCGACTCATGGCAGGGGCGCACGGTTCCCAACGTGCCGGCGGATGAGCGCGAGCGCGCCTCGTATCTGCTCGAGATGGTCAAGAAGCGGAACATGGCCGTCGCGGAGCAGTATCGCGAGCGCCTGGTGGCGCTGTATGGGCCGGAGCGTGGGAAGAAGGTCCAGTATGCCGAGGCGTTTCAACTCGGGCAGTACGGGCGCCAGGCCTCTGTGGACGAGTTGAGGAAAATGTTCCCCGGCCTTCAGTGACCCCCGTGCCGCGGATTGGGACTCCTCTGCGGGTCTACCAGCGGAGGGGCTCGGGAAAGAACTCCCGGACCAGTTCCTCGTAGTAGGGCATCAGGGCCTGCGCGTCAGGCCGCGGTGCCCCTTTCGAGTACAGGTCGTACCGGTTGAAGGCGCGCACCCACTTCAGCATGGACTGATCTTCCGCGTTCGTGAGGTGCTTGTACTCGTTCTCCTTGTGCCAGGGATAGAACGAGTGGTAGCGCAGCATGTACAGCGCTTCCTGCGGCAGGTAGTCCTTCACGACATGGTAGACGTACTCGTCGTGCCCCCAGGACATGTGCACGGCATCGAGGCCGCAGCCCGCCTCGTAAATCCCGAGCTCCGACTGGTACTCCGGAACGTTGCGGTCGGGGTTATGGGCGAAGAACTCACTGTGCACGATGGTGGGTGACCACCGGCAGCCGACAGGGAAGGTGTCCCCCACCACGGCCCACTGTGGTTCGCCGAAGAGGCAGAGAATCTTCCCCAGATCGTGAATCAGCCCTGTCGCGATGAACCAGCGCGGCTGCCCGGCGGCCCGGATGGACTCGGCGGTCTGCAGCGCGTGCTCGATCTGCGTGAAATCGGTGTCGGGGTCGCTGTCATCGACCAGGGTGTTGAGGAAGTCGAGGGTTTCCCAGACGGTCATGACCCGCCGGTTCAGCGCCAGGTAATCGCGCTTCTTCCCGAGCACGAAGTCCACCGTCTGATACGTGTGATTCAGCCGGTAGAACTCGGCGACACGCGGGTCCGCGTGTTCGTAGTCACGGAACTGATCGGCTGGTTTCGGCAGCAGAGGGCTACCCGTCTCCCTGGCGTACATGATCCACCTCTCCAACCATAGTAGCGCGACCGGCTCAGTCGGCCCAAATGAGGGCCGCGACAGGCTGAAGCGGCGGCCGGGCGATGCTCAGTTCACGCCCCACTGTTCCTTCAGCGTCCGCTGGCAGCCATCGCACATGCCGTGGGAGATCTCCGGCACGGGAGCGCCGTCGAAGAGCTGCAGCTTGTGCACGAGCTCCTCGAGCTCCATCCACTCGCCGTCGAACTTCCCCCGATTGCACCACGCGCACAGGGCCACCATTCTCGCGCTGTCGCGTCTGGCCTGGCGGTCTATCAGGCGAATGGTTGGCCTCGCTTCCAGCCCTACAATTCGCGTTCGAAACTCCACTTCACCGCCTGGCGCCGCGGTGACCCTCATCTCCATGTGCCGCCGTGAGCCCGGGTCATCGCAGCGGAAGGGGATGATGATCGGGCGCACGAGGGTGGCCATGTCCTTCAGCAGCTCGAAGGCGAGCTGGGTGTCGGCGCCGCTGATGAAGTCACTCATGCGCCGTCCGACGACGCGGCTGCCGAGCAGCTCCGGCGCATCGTTTTCCGCCGCGAAGCGGTCCCACTCCTCGTTCACCGCGACGATGATGCCGGCGGCGTCCACCCTATAGACGATTTCTTCCATGATCGACACTCTGATTTTCGCACGCCCCCGCGTCCCGGGCTACACCGGGGTACAGATGAATGTGGCGCCCCTGGAAGAGGTTGTGAGACCGGCATCCGGGTCCGGGACCCGGTCTGTGCCCCTCCTGGAGGGCGGTTGCGATCCACGGCTACTTCAGGGTGTAGAGATACGCGGCGATGTGCCGGACGTCTTCGTCTGTGACGCCTGTGTCGGGCATGGCGGTGCGGGGATTGATACGGCGCGGATGCTGCACCCAGCTCATCATCAACCCGCCGAGCTGCTGATCCTCGAGGGGGGTGAGGCCCCATGCTGCCGTCGTTGCCGAGTACACCGGGTACTAGACCGTCGGGAGATTCTTCACGTTGTCGGTCGTAATCTCCGTGAGCCCGCTGAAGCGGGTCGCGGCATAGTCCTTTGGCGCCATGACCCACTGACCATCGTCTTTTGCAAGCGTCCGGATGTCAGCGGTCGGTGTGCCGGAGGCAGCGGGGCGCTGTTCTCCGGCAGCCGGTTCCGGCGCATCGCGCCCGCAGGCGACCGAGAGGGTGGCACTGAACAAGATGGCGACTCCCGCCCGGTGCATCCTGCCTCCAACCGACAGCGCTCGCCTGCGGCTCGTGCGCTGGATTGTAATAAGACGTGGGTGTCCTTTTGCGGCGTGTATGCACGGATGTACTGGCGACTCCGATGGAAGCTGTGCACTGGACACCCGGACAGCGTGTATCCGTACGCCGTTGCCACGGCCAAGTGTCACGTAGGGCATGAGTCGTGTATGGCCGCCGGACATCGGAGTCGCGGGAGGGCCCGTGATTGACGGATATCGTCTTGCAGCAGCGGAACAGGGCGCAGACCAGCACCGGAGGATCACCAGATGAGCGAGAGTGAGGAGGCGCAGCCGCTGCGCACGACGAACGGACCCCCGGGACGGCCATTCTCACGGGCCGGCCTTGTGCTGCTGGGAATACTCGCGGCGGTCTTCTTCTGGTTTGCGGGACGGCTGCTGCTGCTGGTATTCGCCGGAGTGCTGTTCGCCATCTTCCTCAGAACGGGCGCGGGTTTCCTGTCGAAGTACCTCCGGCTGCCAAGCGGGTGGTCGCTGCTGCTGTTCGTGTTGCTGCTGCTCGGCGGCGCCACGACAGCCGGCTGGCTCTTCGCGCCGTCGCTGGCGGAGCAGGCTCGGGACCTCACCGAGGCCGTCCCCAAGGCGTACTCGCAGCTGACCGACCGCCTGCGCGAGACGACGTGGGGCGGCTGGGTGCTCGATCAGGTCGAGGAAGGGCAGAACGCGCAGGAAGACGGCGCGATGGTGGGGCACGCCACGACGGCGGCCTGGCGCCTGATCGACGGCATCGTCGCCCTTGTCGTGGTGCTGTTCGTCGGCCTGTACCTGGCTGTCGACCCGCAGGCCTACGTGCGCGGGGTGCTGCGCCTGGTCCCGATGGCGAGGCGGCGACGGGCCGGCGAGGTGCTGTACGCCACGGGCTACCAGCTGCGGTGGTGGCTGCTCGGCCAGCTGCTGTCCATGATCGTAGTCGGGCTCATCATGGGCATCGGCCTGGCGTTCATCGGCGTGCCGCTCGCCTTCGCGCTGGGCGTGCTGGCCGGGCTGCTGGAATTCATCCCCACAATCGGGCCGCCCCTCGCGGTGATCCCGGCCCTGCTCCTGGCGCTTGTCGACGAGCCGCAGAAGGCTCTCTACGTCCTTATCCTGTACGCCGCCCTTCAAATCATCGAGAGTTACCTCCTCACGCCCCTCGTGCAGCAGCGCGCCGTTCACCTGAAGCCGGTCGTCACGATCACCGCACAGGTGTTCTTCGCCTGGACCTTCGGTGCGATAGGCATTCTGATCGCCGTGCCGCTGATCGCCGCAGTCCAGGTTGCCGTACAGATGTGGTACGTCGAGGATCTCCTCTCGGACGACCTGAAGAT
>JACCXG010000181.1 GCA_013697225.1 Acidobacteriota bacterium | reverse complement strand
CGGAAGGATCGGTGGAGGATGCCCTTGAAGTTGGCTCATTCGGCCGAAAGCAGGCGGCGGCGCCATAGCGGGGCGCTGGCAGCTGGTAGCCGGCAGCGCGAAGAGAGCAGCAGGAAGCATGCAGTCGTAAGCGGGAAGCGGGAGCCGAAAGCGGACACCTGGAAAGCTGCGTAGGTGGTAGCCGGCAGCGGGCCGCGGAAAGCGGGGAGCGGAAGCAGGAGTGGGCAGCTGGAGCAGCGAACCCGGAGGCTGGTAGCCAACCCTGGTCGATCCAGTTGATTGCGCGCCACTCCGCTGTCCACTGCCGCGGTGATCCGGCGGGCTTGGCGCCGGCACGGTTCGGCGACCTGCGTACTCCCGATGCCCGCTTCCCGCTGCCCGCTGGCCTCTCGCTGGCTGCAGCCACGCAGGAAGTGGGCAGCGGGAGCTTCGCGTTGCAACCCGGCGGGGGACCGCTGTAGGACTGCGCCAAGGGAGCGCGAGCCTTCGTGTGGAACCGCCCCCCTCGCTGGCTCCGGCCACGCACGAAGGGGGCATCGGGGAGCGGGAAGCAGGCAGCCGGAAGCGGGAAGCGGCCCTGCTCGCGAACTCCCCTCTCCCCGCCCCCCTACCCCCCCACCCCCCGTACGCGGAATCAGCACGTAATACGCAGCTCCCGCAGCGACGAGCCCCAGCAGATTCGGCGTCAGAAACCCGAACCCCTGGCCGGCTGTGGTCACGTGCACGGCCAGCAGCGTGGTAACCCCCGCGACAATGGATCCAAACGCGGACGCCACCCCGGCCCGCGCGGTGAACAGGCCTCCGACGACGGGGACGAAGAGGCTCACCCCGAGCAGCGAGTAGAAGATCGTGAGCGCCGCGATGATCGAGCCCAGCTGGATGGCAAGCACCACGCCGGCAAATCCCCCGAGCACGGCGGCAAGCCGCGCGACGAGCAGCACCTGCTTGTCGGCGGCGGCGGGATTGATGAAGCGCTTGTAGAGATCCTTCGACAGGGACGTCGACAACATGAAGAGGATCGCATCGCAGGTGCTCACCTCGGCTGAGAACACTGCCGCCAGGCCCAGGGCGCCGACCCACGGCGGCAGCTGGGTGGCAAGCACGGTCGGCAGCACCAGATCCTCCCGCGTGATCTCGAGCCCGGCCGCGCGTGCGGCAATGCCGAAGAACACGGGCAGGAACGCGAAGGCCATCTGCGCCAGCCCCTGGGCCCCGATCCCCACCCTGACGACCCGCTCGCTTGCCGCCCCATACGCCTTCTGAAGCAGCCCTGGCGAGATGATGAAGGCAGGGGTCAGGAGCAGGACGAACGTCCACCCGGATCTCGGCCCGCTGGAGTGCAGGAAGTTCCAGTAGCCCTCCGGCGCGTCCGCGATGCCCCCGATTCCCCCTGTCGCAGCAATTGACGTCTGCAGCAGCGGCACCGCAATCAGGAACCCGCCGATCAGCACGATCAGCTGGACTGCATTCACCCACGCCGACCCGAGCAGCCCGCCAGCCACGAAGTACAGCGTCATGAGCACGCCGCCAATCACAGCCCCCGTCGTCAGCGAGGTGCCGGCCACCACGTTGAGCACGGCAGCCCCGGCAATGAGCTGCGCAGCAAGGATCGTGAGCGTGCCCGCCCAAATCAGGGCAGCGACAACGCCGCGGACCGTGGAGTTGTAGCGGTATTCGAGGTAATCCCCCGCGGTGTAAAAGCCTCGCGCCGAGGCCAGCCGCCAGATCCGCGGTCCAACCCAGAACGCAAGCACCAGCGACCCTAGCCCGGCCGCGCCGTTCCACCACCAGGCGCTGATCCCCTCCCGATACGCCACCCCGGTGGCCCCCACCATCGTCCCTGCCCCGATGTTGGATGCCAGGAACGTCGCGAAGATCAGCGGCGCATTGAGGCGCCGGCCCGCCACGAAGAAATCGCCGGCTCCCCTGACGTAGCGCGCCACCCAGAGACCCATGGCGGCAAGCGCAACGGAGTACGTAAGGAGCAGGATCAGGTGAATGTTCACGGGCGCAGCGAGCGTACCACGCCGCACGTGCGCCCTTTGCCGCCTGCTATTTGAGATGCCCTGAGTAGCAGTGCCCTCACCAGTCCAGGCCACGTTCGGTGCGAGCGCGCCCGCGCACGCCCCACGTTCACGAAATGCAGGGTTCACCTGTGGATGCCAGAACCGCGCGTTAGAGCGACCTGTCGCGGAGCACGTCTCCCGGACGGCGAACAGGTAGAGTTCGACCGGGACCCAACTGACGCAGAACGGCTAACATGGGCGGAACGTATGAATCCCGTCCCCTTTGCCGCCGGTTTGGTTGCCGCTGGAGCCCTCCTGGGATCCACGCCCGCGGTACCCCCCGCGTACCCACAGGAGGAACCCCGCCGGATGACTCGCGGTATTACCGACGTCCAGGGCATCAAGGTCGGTCATCACACCCTCACTGAACGGCCCACCGGCTGTACGGTCATCCTGGTCGATGGTGAAGGGGTGCCGGGTGGTGTCGCCCAGCGTGGCGGCGCGCCGGGAACGACCGAGACCGATCTGCTGCACCCGCTGAACCTGGTTGACAAGGTGAACGCGATTGTTCTGTCGGGAGGCAGCGCCTTCGGGCTGGACGCACGGCAGGGGGTGGTTCGCTACCTCGAGGAACGCGGCCTGGGCTGGCGGGTGTCGACCGGCGTCGTGCCGATCGTGCCGGGCGCGGTCCTGATCGATTTGCACGTGGGGGAGGATCCCAGGATCCGGCCAACCGCCGACTGCGGCTACAAGGCGGCGGGGGGCGCGGGCGACGGCACAGTCCTCGAGGGGAACGTCGGAGCGGGCGCCGGGGCGACGGTCGGCAAATTCCGCGGCGGCCCTTCCATGAAAGGAGGGCTGGGCTCCGCGTCCATCTCCCTCGCCAACGGTCTTGTCGTCGGCGCAATCGTCGCGGTCAACGCCGCGGGGGACGTCATCGACCCGAGTACCGGCCGGGTCGTGGCGGGCCACCGAACAAAGGATGGGAAAGAGTTGGCCGACGTCCGGCAGCTGCTCCGTAATCCTGCGGATGCAGCTCCCCCGCGTGCCGGTGAAAACACCACGATTGCCGTCGTTGCCACGAACGCGCGCCTGACAAAGACGGAGATCAACCGCGTCGCGCTGATGGCAGACGATGGGCTGGCGAGAGCAATCAATCCGGCACACACCGCAGCGGATGGGGACACGGTGTTCGCACTG